>JADLER010000173.1 GCA_020846025.1 Bacteroidia bacterium
AATAATAGGGAGTGGATTAGGTGGATTATGCACAGCTTTTATCTTGGCTAAGCACGGCATGAAAGTGTGTGTATTAGAAAAAAACAGACAAATTGGGGGATCTATGCAAATATACAGTCGAGATAAAACAATTTTTGAAACGGGTGTACATTATATAGGAGGACTATCTGAAGGACAAAATCTTCATCAATATTTTAAATATTTTAATATCATTGATAAATTAAAGTTACAGAAGTTAGATGAGGATGGGTTTGATATTATTAGTTTTGAGGGTGACGACACTTATTACCCACATGCGCAAGGCTACGATAATTTTATTGAACAATTAGCCAAAATTTTCCCTGATGAACGAGAGGCATTAAAATTATATATAGAGAAAATTAAGGAGACTTGTGCTGATTTTCCAATGTATAATTTGTCGAACAAAAAGAAAGATTTCACCAATGCTTGGCATCTTCAAATAGATGCAGCTACTTTTATTAATTCGATATTTAAAAACCCAAAACTTCAAAAGGTAATTGGTGGTAATAATATGCTATATGCCGGTGTTGCTGGAAAATCGCCATTTTATGTTCATGCCTTAGTTGTTAATTCATATATTGAAAGTTCTTATCGTTGTATAGGAGGCAGCTCTCAAATCGCAAAATATATGAGTGAAAATATTCGAGCAATGGGTGGCGAATTGTTTAATTATCATGAAGCTAAACGATTTAATTTTAATGGAAGTAAAATTGAATCGGTTGAACTAACTAACGGCGAAAAAATAGAGGGAAATTTATTTGTTTCAGCAATTGATCTTAGTAAAACAATTGATATGGTGGAAGGGCATCAATTACGAAATGCTTACAAGCACCGAATTAAAAGTTTAGAAAATACAGTTTCGACTTTTTTACTTAATGTAGTATTAAAGCCTCAGAGTATGGCACATCTAAATCATAATATTTACCATTTAGTGAATCATGATGTGTGGGCTGGTCCTTTTTATAATGAAAAAACATGGCCTGAGTCGGTTGCTATTTTTGGTAATACCAATGCTAAACAACCAGCATATACCGAAAATTTCACGGCAATGGGCTATATGCGCTACGAAGAATGCGAAAAATGGTGGAATACAAAAAGTATTATTCCAAATGATGTGAATTATAGAGGCGACGATTATGAAACTTTTAAAATAGAGAAAGCAGAAAAATTATTAGATTTAATTGAAAAACGATTACCTGGTACAAGGGCAAAGGTTCAGTCTTATACATGCGCTACACCTTTAACCTATAGAGATTATATTGGAAGTAGAGATGGTACACTTTATGGAGCGCTTAAAGATTATAAAGAACCATTAAAAACTTTTATTACTCCGCGTACAAAAGTTGAAAATTTATTTTTAACTGGACAGAATTTGAATCTACATGGTGTACTAGGTGTAACAGTAAGTTCTGTAGTTACTTGTTCGGAAATATTGGGTAATCCAAATTTAATAGAAACAATAAAAGATAGTCAATAGGCTTATAAATTTATAATTTTGTCATATAATCTTTTAATATAAATAAAATGTTAAGTATTATTCCTTCCGAAATACCAGTTCCACAATTACATCAACATTTACTTGGTGCTGTTGGTCCTCGTCCTATTTGTTTTGCTAGTACAATTGATGCAAAAGGTAATCACAATTTAGCACCATTTAGTTTTTTTAATGTATTTTCGGCAAAACCACCCATTGCAATTTTCTCACCTAACTTAAGTGGAAGAACGGGAGCAGCAAAAGATACACATTTGAATATTAAGGAGGTACCAGAGTGTGTGATAAATATTGTGAATTACAATATGGTACATCAAATGAGCTTAGCTAGTAGTCCTTACGACAAAGGCGTGAACGAATTTGTGAAAGCTGGTTTTACGCCAATAGCTTCTGATTTAGTAAAACCGATGCGTGTAAAAGAAAGTCCAGTGCAATTAGAGTGTAAGGTATTTGAATTAAAGGAAATAGAGAATTGTAATTTAGTGATGTGCGAAGTGGTAAAAATTCATATAGATGAAGCAATACTTGGCTCAAATGGATTAATAGACCAACAAAAGATTGATTTAGTAGCAAGAATGGGAGGAAATTGGTATTGCAGGGCGTATGGTGATGCTTTATTTGAAATAGAAAAACCAATTACAACTAAAGGTATTGGTATTGATGAAATTCCAAGTAGCATCAGAAACAGTCATTTTCTTTCAGGAAATAATTTAGGGCAATTAGGAAATATTGAGCAATTACCAAATAAAGATGAGATAAGTAATTATGTCCATGAACACAAGTTATCATTTAAAAACGAGGATGAAAAACATCAATTTGCCAAAACACTTCTTGAACTTAACAAAGTAAAAGAAGCATGGTGTGTCTTATTAGGTTAGTTCAATTTAATAAAACACATTAGCACTTGTATGTTCATTTAAAAACAATTTTGCTTTGTGTATTTTTTGATTGGGACGGTATAAATACTGTTTTCCCTCACTATCTATCATAGGAATATGAAGGTTTTTGTTTTTAATCCATTTTTTAGGAATAAGAGGCATATCATGTATCCACTTGTTTTGCACCGTATTTCTTACCTGTTCGGCATCAATGCCTGCGTTTGCTTGTAAATATTGCCCATATTTATCAGCATATTTAACTTGAGCGCTTAGTAATCCATGCGACAATAAACTGTACTTGCCATTTTCAGTGCTTAAATATCCAATGCTTGGGTATAGACTATCATTTCTAACCGAAGTGCCCATTTGCCCTGTCCACATCGTGCAATTTAGAGCATATTGAAAATATTGATTTTGATATTGAATTAAAAACGCACCGGTTCTATATCTATCTAAAGTAGGTTTTGCTAATAAATCATTTTCAGTAATAAAAGAGATATTTTGGAACTGCAAAGCAATAATACCAGTTACTTGCGAAGTATGCATTTTATTAACCCAAACATTATAACTATACGCTACCGAATTTTCAAAGCCTGTTTGGTTGCCAACTGATGAGATAAAATAATTAATCTCATTTATTTTTTTACCATAACCTAAGCAAAAACCAAGTGCCGCATTGTATTCTACATATTCGCCTTTAGGGCCTAAGTTTTTAAAATTATTATATACTCTGATGGATGCGTTTATTTGAGCAAATTCATGTACAACATAGCCTTGAGCAACAAAACCAAATCGTTGGAAGTGAGTTCCTATAGCACTTACAAATCCAATATTAAATCCATATTGTTTACCAATGTCTAACTGGGCAAAAGTGCTTTGAATGATTAGAAATAAAGTGATTATATATTTAATTCTTTGCAGAAATTTCATTAAGCCATTAATGTTTTAGCTTTATCTGCTAGTTCTTTTATATCTACAGAAATACCATCAAAAATTAAATCTGCTTGATTATAAAATGCTTCGCGATGTTTTAATAAATTTTCAATATATAACAACATTTCCTCGCCTTCTTTATCTTTAACAAGTGGTCTATCTCCTTTGGCATGAAATAAGCGATTGAATAAAGCTTTGGCATCCATTTTTAAATAAATTAATTTTCCACTTAGTTTCATTAATTGAAGGTTATTTAGAAAACAAGGTGTTCCACCTCCAGTTGCAATTATCGCTTTTACATTATCATGTATGCATTCTTTTAATGACGTGGATTCAATTTCTCTGAATTTTTCTTCGCCCATCTCTTTAAATATATCGGTTATGGTTTTGTTAAATTTATTGGAGATGTAATCATCTAAATCAATAAAAAAATAACCCAATTCTTTGGCTAATTTTTTTCCATGTGTTGTTTTTCCACAACCCATAAAACCACATATAAAGATGAGCTTTTTATCCATTATTGTATCTTCATTAAACGAATTACCTTATCAATATCTTCGGGTGTATCAACACAATGACTGTCAAATGTAGTAACTACACACTTTACTTTAAACCCATTTTCTAACCAACGCAATTGTTCAAGAGATTCTGCATTTTCAAGTGCCGATGGTTGTAATTTGGTGATATTTTTTAACACATCAGATCTGTAAGCATACATGCCTACATGACGATAATAATTATGGCACTTATGCCATTCTTCTTTTGGTTTCCCTTTGATATATGGAATAACCATTCTACTAAAATAAAGTGCTTCCATATTGGTATTTAAAGTGATTTTTACTTCGCCAATATCAAAAAGTACTTCGTATGAATCTACTGGAATCATTAATGTTGCGAGTTCTGTTTTAGAATCGCAAACATCGCATAGCAAATCAATTTGAGTAGGATCAATAAAAGGTTCATCTCCCTGAATATTAATTACATAATCAAAAGATAGTTTTGTATTTAATAATGCTTCATAACATCTATCTGTTCCGCTGGGGTGTTCAGCTTTGGTATAAACTGCCTTACCCCCAAAAGATATAATATGGTTATATATCCGTTCATCGTCCGTTGCTACTACAACATCAGTTAGTCTTTCTGATTTTTTAGCTTGTTCGTAAACTCTTTGTATCATACTTTTCCCTAGAATATTTACCAATGGTTTACCTGGAAAACGACTAGATGCGTAACGTGCCGGAATAATTCCTAGTATTGAAGACATAAATTAAAATTTTTATAAAATTACAAAAAAGTATAATTACATTGATATTATAAATTGCTTTAGTATCTTAGTGCCATATGAGATTAAAATTAATATTTTATACTTTTTTCCTACCTTTCTTAATGTTTTCGCAGCGTGCAAAAAAATCAGTAAGACTACATGCTGGAGAGAATATGAAAGAAGTTTCTAATGAACATTTCAGAGATTATAAACTTATTCTTGGCATGTTAGATTCATCTAAGCAAGTAAAGTATTTAAGATATGAATTAAGATCAATAGAACGTATTGAAACTGGTTATTCAACATCAATGTCAAAAGTAAAACTTCAAGTGCAACCTCGTAAGTCTTATCTTAAAAATACTGGAAATAATCTTGAAGTATTGTATAATGCTGAAGAAAGTACGAAAGCTACTGTTAAACCACACGTGTTTCCCTACGTTACTGTTACTCTTGAGCCAAGAGGGAATATAATGCGTAAAAATCAACATTTCACCATTATGGATTTGGGCTTTGATTTTACAGCTAAAACCATTGCTATTGCACTTAGTAAAGAGAAAGAGCAGATATTAAATCATCTTACCTATTTAGGTAAGCATGAAAAAAACAAGATGAATTGTCATTTATTTGTTTATGAAAATACCGACTTTAATTATTATGATTATACAGTTCAAGCTAAAGAAACGGTGTCGAGTATTTCAGCAAAACTTACCGTAAATGATTATATGCTTCGTACTAAAAATAAACTTTATGACAATTATAATTATCTAAAGGAGGGAAGTTTGATAAAAGTACCGTCGTTTTATTGTAAAAAGGCTATTTTCTACATTGATGAAAAAACAATGTTGCCAATAAGCGTTAGTATATATGATGAAGTAGGATTATTTGAAAGCTATGATTATTTTAATCTAGAGGTTAATAAACCTATTGATGATGCGGAGTTTCATAAAAATTATAAGGATTATAAGTTTTAGAAAGGATATCCAATCCCAAAATTTAAAATGGTAGATTGACGTATAGTTTGAGTTCCAAAAACTAGGCGTTTAGATTCGATGTATTGTGGATCATAAATTTTCATACCTGCATCTAAACGTAAAATAAAAAAATTAAAATCATATCGAATACCAAAACCTGAACCTACTGCAATTTCTTTATAAAAAGTATTGAGTTGAAATTTGCCATTTGGTTTATTTGGGTCGTTGTAAGATAACCAAATATTACCAGCATCAACAAACCATGCGCCATAAAAGGATCTAAAAATATGAAACCTGTATTCAATATTACTTTCTAATTGGATGTTACCAATTTTGTCATAACGTGCAGTAATATCTTGTGGTTGAGCATAGCTACCAGGACCTAATGTTCTTGCACGCCATGCTCTATTACTATTTGGGCCACCACCAAAAAAACTCTGCTCGTAAGGAAGAGTGGTTAAATTTTGTAAAGGTTTACCAAAACCACCAGCAATACGATAAGCAATTCGGTTCGATTTTCGTATTTTTATATATACTCTATAATCGGCTTCTAATTTCAAGAATTGTGAAAATGGGGTGTTTCCAATTAAGTATCTTCCTTGCGAATCTTTGGGTTGATTTGTGATGGAGTAAATTCCTCTAAGTACATTTCCTGATGAACTAAGCGATACCTTAAAATACATTAAATTTCTTTTTTGTTTTAGATGTTGGTTATTAAAAGTCATTGATACCCTAGATAACGTGGTAATGTGGTCGATAAATGAGTTTAATAAAAAGTAATCGCCATAATCTATTAAGTCTTTTTCAAAGTTTCCAAATAATTTAGCTTTCACACTATATACCTCAAAAGGAACTACTTCATATGTATTTAGTAATTTTTTATTGGTGAATTTAAATCCATAAGAAGCTGAAGAAATAATTCGATTAAACTCAGGACGAGATTGATAATTTAAAGATAAATTGACGATGGTTTTAGGTTGAGTAAAATATCTTTTTTCATTATTATCTTTTTTGTAATAAAACAATGTAAATGGAAATAAAGGCTTAGGAAAATATAGATTTAATTCTGGACCAAATTGCAATGTATTGAATGTATTTTTAACATCATTAACGCTATTAATCTCATTGATATTAGTAGTCTGTGTTGTTTTAAATTGTGTTTGTGCAATTAATGAACCCTTGAGTTTTAATTCAATTAATTCGGCGCCTCTAAATGCATTTTTATTTTGAAATACTAAACTGCCTGCTACGCCATAGTTGCCTGATGTATAGTTGCCTTCCGATTCTAAAGTAATAGATTGTTTAACTACAGGCTGGCAAACGATATAACAATCTAATTTATCGGCATGATAAGGATTTTTAATACATTGAATAAATACACTTCTAAATACTCTAAGTGAGGTGAGTTCTTTATATGTGTCTTCTACCAAATCTTGTTGGTATAATTGACCAGGCGAAATGGATATACAACGTGCTAAATCTTTACTTCGTAATTTTAATTTTTTGTCATACAGTATTTTAAGTCCGTTATAATCTATCGTGTCTTTCATGTAAATTTTTTCTGCTTTACCCTTAAAATCCGATACTGTTTCGGGGATTACGTAAACATTCTCAATATAAAAACGAGGATGATTGACTAGAGAGATGGAGTCATTGTCTTCATAATGTATAATAGAATATTTTTTTATGTTAATTGTAATATCTACTTTTTTGCCTACCAAGTTTGAATCTATTAAGTAAGTAACATATTCGGGAGCAAAATAAAAATATCCATTATTTAGTTGCATTTCTGTAATTCGTTCTCTTTCTTCTTGAAAGATTTCCTCATCATAAATCATGTTTCGTTGTATGAGTGAAGCGGAAGTGTCATTCAAAATAAAATATTCTATTAAAGGATCGTCAATCACGTATTGAATGTTTCTAATGGTATAAGGTTCTGTTTTAGAGATGTTATAAAAGACTTTTGCCCTTTTATTTTTTACATCTAAAATTACACTATCCCGAACTACCGAATGAAAATAACCTTTGGCGAATACATACTTTTGTAACTGGTTGGTAGTAATCTTACTTAATACGGTGTCTAGAACAACTGGGGGTTCGCCTGCTTCTAATATACTCTCTCTAAATGTAGGTTTTTCTTTATTTTTTAACTTAGGTTGTTTTGTAGCTTTTCCTTTTTTTGTACGTCTTGCATTTCTGCGTTCATTTTTCTCAATCCTTCGTTCATTAATTCTATCATATCTAGCATCTCTTTTAGCCTTCTTATTTTTCATTTTTTGCTGATTAACCTGGTTATATAACCAAAGATTGAATCGGAAAAGCTTTAATATTTTACGATTAGGTTTCTGCCTAATAAAAGCGCTGAGTTCGGAGTTGCTTAATTTTGTTCCATTATATGTAATTCCCGTTTTTTGAAGTAGTAATTGGTCTTCTTTAAGGTATTTATTTGTACTACAAGATTGTAGAAGTATAACTGTACCTAATATCAGAAAATATCTGATATTAGAATATAAACTTAAATATTGTTTTATATATTGGATAAAGAGCAAGCTTTACTTACATTTATAGCCTACTAATTTAAGTTTAAATAATGATTAGTAAAAATCAAATAAAACATATTCAGGCACTTCACTCTAAAAAAAACAGGGAAGAATCAAGCTTATTTATAATAGAAGGAGTTAAGTTAATTGAGGAATTCCTTTATCAGACAAAGTTTGAAGTAACGGATATATTCGCCACCGAAGAATTTATAAAAAAACATAAAAGTACCTTTTCCAGTAAGTCGATTCGTTTTTTTGAGGTTAATGACGATGAGTTGAAAAAGATTAGCCTTCAATCTACTCCCAATGAAACGCTAGCTATTGTTAAGCAAAAACACGATAATTTAAACGAAAACTTAATTCAATCCTCTGTTAATTTGTTTTTAGATGATATAAGAGATCCTGGTAATTTGGGCACCATTATTAGAATTGCAGATTGGTTTGGTATTGGGCAAATTATATGTTCACCCAATTGTACAGAATTATATAATCCTAAAGTATTACAAGCAAGTATGGGGGCAATCATCAGAATGCCTGTAGTGTATATGGCTTTTAAGGAGTTGAAACCTTTTTTACAATCAATTCCTAAATATGGAGCAGTATTAACTGGGCAAAACATTTATACAAGCACCCTTTCTCCAGGAATTATCATCATTGGTAATGAGGCAAAAGGTATCTCTCAAGAAATTTTATATGAAATCACTCATCCAATTACCATTCCATCAGCGCAGAGTAATGGGAGCGAATCGCTTAATGCAGCTAATGCCTGTGCTATAATTTGTTCAGAATTTCATCGTCAACTTACATATTAACTATCCCAATTCCAGTCGTTAATATTAAAATAATTTAGTAGCTTAGTGCAGCAAATAGATATGCAAAAAGGATTAAAGATAGATTACTCATCTTATGGCATTCAATCAGAAAATGTAGATTGTTTAACAATTTCTATATATCCAAATGTCATTTCTTTTTGTGAGCACCAATTAAGCACTTATCAAGTTGTTCAACTTTGTCATTATCAAACAGATGTTATAGACTCGCATTTATTTACCGACCATTTAATTTCATCTGTAAAACATTTTCAGGCAACTAAGAAAAAATATAACCAAATTTTAATCAATTATTTTACTCCTCACTTCACCTTATGTCCAAATAGTATGTATAGTCAGGATAATATGCGTGATATATTAGAATTTAATGTAGGAGAAATACAACAAAAAATAGTATTAGCAGATGATGTAAACACAGATATTAAACTCATTTATGCAATTGACGAACAACTAAAATCAACGCTAAATCAACTTTTCCCTAGTCATCATTTACAACATAGTGTAACAGGGCTTGTAAAACTCATGCTTACAGCTGATGATTTTCAAAAAGAACAGCTTTTAATTTCAGTTCACGAAAATTATATAGAAGTAGTTTTAAAGAAAAATCATCAATTAATTTTGGCTAATCAATATGAATATAGTACTGCAAACGATGTTTTATATTATGTTTTAAATATAAATGAACAATATCAATTAAATCCATTAACAGTAAACATTAGTTTAGTAGGAAATATGGCATCTAATTCGGATTTAGTTGTACTTCTTAAGAAATATATAAAATTTATTCGTTTTGCTATAGGTAATAAAAAAACGGATTGGTCAAATATATCTGGAATGCCACAACATTATAATTATTTATTAATTAATAGAATGTTTTGCGAATAATAGGAGGTACACATAAAGGAAAGCAAATAATTGCCCCAAAAAATCTACCAGTCCGTCCAACAACAGATTTTGCAAAGGAGGGTTTATTTAATATTTTAAGTAATAAAATTGATTTTGAAGACTCATGCATTCTTGATTTATTTTGTGGAACAGGTAATATTAGTTTAGAATTTGCATCGCGAGGAGCTAAAAAAATTATCGCAGTGGATAAACATACACCCTGTTTGCATTTTTTAAAAGAAACGGCTAAAACCCTGCAATTTAATTCAATTTATATAGATAGAGCAGATGTATTGAAATATCTTGAAAAAACTGATGGAAAATTTGATATTATATTTGCAGACCCGCCTTATGATTGGCCAAACATAGAGATGATTCATGATTTAGTCATAACAAGAGAGTTGCTTGAAATAAATGGAGTTTTGATAATAGAACATGGACCAAAAACTAATCTTTCTTCAAAAGCTTATTATGTAGAAACAAGAAAGTATGGTAATGTAAATTTCAGTTTTTTTAGTAAATCTTAGATTTTGTTTTCACAAATAAATTGTAACAATTTGTAACTTTGAGGTTATAACATTATGAGAATAGTAATTTTCACATTCATAATTTATATTTCAATTGCATTAAGTGCTCAAAATATTACTATTAAGGGTAAAGCTCATAGCTCTTTAATAGGGAAAGAAATTACTTTAAACGATTTCACTGATTATATTAATTACAATAGAGTAGTTGAAAGTTCGGATACGATTGATGCGCAAGGTTTCTTTGAATTAAAATTTGAATCAAAAGTTACTAAACCAATTCTATTAAATGTAGAAAATTTAGTTGGTAAAATTTATGTGCAACCTAATTATGTGTATGGAATATATTTCCCTGGTAAAGATTCTTTAACGAATAATCAGAAAGGGACAGAAAGTACTGTGGATATTACTATTTATAGCCAAGATAGTACAGAACTTAATAGTTTAATTATTGATTTTAATACACAATACCATCAGTTATTTTTAAGGTCAAAAGATGAATATTTAAGTCCAACAAAAATTAATAACTTATTAGATACGTTTATAGTTATTTGTCGCCATCGTTATAACAATATAAATAAAATCTATTTTAAAAGTTACGTAGAATATTCAATAGCCGATTTCTTCTCAAATACTTCTAGAAGTAAAATCATGCTTTATAAGCAGTTTTTTGAACAAAAACCCATCCTATATGACAACTACGAATATATGCAGTTTTTCAATTCGTATTTTATGGGATATCTAAAATCGTTTGCTTCAACTAAAAATGGTGGAAATATTTATAATAGTATCAATACCTTTGCCGATTACAAAGATTTAAGCAATCAATTTTCCTCAGATGCACTTATTAAAAATGATACTTTACGAGAATTGGTTTTACTGAAAGGATTAATTGATTTTTATTTCTTACCTGATTTTGATAAAAAACAAGTTCAAAGTGTTATTGAACAATTATATCATGAATCTACTTTCTATGAAAATAAAAACATTGCGAACCATTTTTTACAAACCATATATAGATTACAACCTGGCGCTAAAGCACCAGATTTTAGAGTGGAAACAAAAGATGGCAAAGTGGTTAGTTTATATGAGTTTAATAACAAACAATTTATCTATCTGAACTTTTTTTCAACCCAAAGTGAAAGTAGCCTAAAAGAAATGCAGAAGATAGTGGATTTAAAGAAAAAGTTTAATAATAAAGTTGCCTTTATAAGTATTTGCTTAGATGATAGTATAAACACCTATCGAAATTATTTAAAAAACAATCCCAAACAAGATTGGCACATCTTGTATCAAACAAAACATAGCAATGCTAAACAGGCGTACTTTATTAAAAGTCTTTCGGGATATTTTTTTATAAGTCCACAATTTCAGTTAGTACATTCGCCTGCACCTTCACCTAGTGAGGGGATAGAGTACAAATTGAATGCCTTATTTAAACCTAAAAAGAGAAATACTATTCCGGGGATAAAGTAGTGTTTGATTTAAAACTATGAAATATAAAATAAATACTTACGCTAAATAAAAAGAACGCACCTGTTTGATGCAACACACCCAACACAACAGGCACTTGATAAATTAAGGTAAATACACCCAAAATAAATTGAATGGTAACACCATAAACTAAAAATGTTACTGCTTTATATTGAGACGTATTTAATTTAAGTTTATTAGATTTATACCATATAAAACATAGCAAAATCACCACGCATATTGCAATTGTACGATGTGCAAACTGAATACCACTGGCGTTTTCAAAAAAGTTTAGGTAAAATGAATCCTTCATAGTTACTTGCTCGGGCATCCATTCTTCTCCCATCTTTGGCCATGAATTAAATATATGACCTGGTCTTACTTTTGCTGCATCGCCCTCTACGTATCCAGCAGTAAATGCGCCATAAATAATTTGTACTACTAATAAAACTAAAAAACTCACCGACCACCATTTTAATTGATGTCCTTCACTCTTTTCATGTTGGGCATTTTCATTCATCAATTTTAAAGCAAACCAAAATGTAAAAGCAAATAAAGTAAATGCGCTTATTAAATGAGTAGCTAATCTAAAATGACTAACAGCTGGTTTTTGTTGTAAGCCACTATATACCATCCACCAGCCTATTATGGCTTGCATAGCACCCATAAAAAACAGTAAAATTAAAGAAGGAATCATTTCTTTTTTGATTTGTTTTTTAATAATTAAATATATTAAACCGATTAAAAAAACATACATCATAACTCTTCCAACCATTCTATGTAAATATTCCCAAAAGAAAATATGCTTAAACTCCTCTAAAGTCATCATAAAATTTACTTTCGTAAATTCTGGGCTTTGCTGGTATTTTGCAAATCGTTCTAACCAATCACTTTCAGTTATTGGTGGTATTGAGCCCATAAAGCTCCAATCAGTTATTGAAAGTCCTGAGTGGGTTAAACGAGTAATACAGCCAATAACAACCATTAAATAAATTAAACCACAACCAGTAAGTAACCAATAAATAACTGATTTATGAGGATTTTGAGATAACATAAGGTATTATTTTGATGCAAACTTAGTAAGCATTTTGGAATATATCATTTAAAAAAAGCAAAAACTCATCTTACTTATTAATAAATACCTTATTTTTAAGGCTAATTATTATACTAAAATTATGAAAGGAATTATTTTAGCAGGGGGCTCTGGAACTCGTTTGCATCCATTAACTTTAGCAATGAGTAAGCAAATGATGCCTATTTACGATAAGCCAATGATTTATTATCCATTATC
>JADLER010000174.1 GCA_020846025.1 Bacteroidia bacterium
ATTCATAAAATTATAAATGGTATTGGTTCCTCCCTCAACTATAATACTCGAAATTTGGTGCTGATAACAATAATCCATCACGGCATCAATTTTTCGATTCCAATCTATCTTCACAAAATTTACATGATGTTGTATGTCATCTTTTATTGCATTAAACACGATTGTTTTAGCATCTTCGTTAAATATGTTTAATCTTGCATCTAAATCTGCATATCTTGATAATAACATTCGAGTAGGATTTTTTCCTTTTGACAATCTATTGGTAAGCAATGGATTGTCAGCAATTAAAGTGTTATGCCCTATTAATATGGCTTGCTCTTCACTTCGCCACTGATGTACCAAATATTTACTTTGTTCACCTGTAATCCAATTATCCGTTTTATCCTCTGGCAAAGGCCATCTACTAATAAAGTTATCCTGCGTTTGTGCCCATTTTAAAATTACAAAAGGTCGTTTTTTTTCGTGATAGGTAAAAAAACGTTTATTAAGTTCTCTACAAGCTTGTTCCATCACACCATATTCAACTTCTATGCCAGCAGCCCTTAATTTTTCTACACCTTTACCCGCTACTAACGGATTACTATCTAAATTTCCAATAACAACTTTTTGAATGTTTTTAGAGATAATCAAATCTGCACAAGGAGGTGTTTTCCCGTGATGGGAACAAGGCTCTAAATTAACATATAGAACTGAACCTTTTATCTCATCATTACTCAATTGCATTATGGCATTAGGCTCAGCATGGGCTTTACCAAATTGCTCATGAAAACCACTTGCAATAACAATATTATCCTTTACAATAACACAACCTACCATTGGATTAGGTGCTACATTACCCAAACCATTACCCGCTAATTGAATACATTGCTTTATATATATATCGTTTTGACTAGGTAAAGACATAAAATTTGGTTTTAAAGATAAGATAATAATTGCTTTAATAGACGATAAATCATTACTTTTATAGCATGTTAAAATCAATGACGGGCTTTGGTAAAGCCTCTAAAGAATTTGAAAATAAAACTGTGAATGTCGAGATTCGCTCATTAAACAGTAAGAGTTTGGATTTAAGTTTACGTTTATCATCAACCTATCGCGATAAAGAACACGAACTTAAAAGTGAACTAGCTAAACAACTAGAACGTGGAAAAATTGATTTATCAATTTATATAGAATCTAAAACCACCGAAACTCCAGTAGAAATTAATACTGAACTTGCTAAATCGTATTATCAAAAAATAAAACAATTAGCAAATGAACTAAACGAACCTACCGAACATATTATCTCTTATGTTCTTAAAATGCCTGATGTATTAAAATCAGAACGCAAAGAACCAAATGAACACGATTGGAAAGACATTATGAGTGTAGTGAAATTAGCTATTAATGAGTTAAATAAATTTAGAAGCGATGAAGGGCAATCTTTAGAGAAAGACTTTAAAACCCGTTTACAAAATATTGAAGATTGCCTCAACCAAATAAAAAAATTAGACACTAATAGAATTACATCTATTAAAGAACGTATTAAAAAAAATAGTGAAGAATTAATAAATAAAGACAAATTTGACACTAATAGATTTGAACAAGAATTAATTTACTACATTGAGAAATTAGATATAAACGAAGAAAAAGTTAGGCTCAAAACGCATTTAGATTATTTTAAAAAAACAATGCAAGAACCACTTGGTGGTAGAAAGCTAAATTTTATTGCTCAAGAAATTGGGCGAGAAATCAATACTATTGGTTCTAAAGCCAACGATGCCGATATACAACGCTTAGTTGTAGAAATGAAGGATGAGCTTGAAAAAATTAAAGAACAAACAAATAATGCGCTCTAAATATTTATGAAACTCTTTAAAATATCAGGATATTTATCCATATCATTTGGATTATTCAGTTGCTTGATTTTATTATTTCCTAATTTCGTATTTTTCTCATTAATTTTTTCTTTCTTAGGTTTTATCTTTTCCGTTATTAATACATTTTTAAATGCTAAATATGAAATTAATAAAGGCTGGTTTAGTATTGGCTATATTGGCATGCTATTATCATCAATTCCTATTTTAATTTTATTTAGTTTATTTTCATTTCAATAAATGGCTGCTATTTTAAAATACTTCTCACTCGTAAAATTTAGTCATACAATTTTTGCGCTCCCGTTTGCATTTATTGGATTTACTTTAGCTATAAAAGAAGGCTATACTTTTACAACTGAGCAATTAGTTTTAATGCTTGTTTGTATGGTTACGGCTCGAAATGCTGCAATGGCTTTTAACCGATATATTGACCGAAAATTTGATGCCTTAAATCCTAGAACTGCCATTAGAGAAATTCCGGCTGGGCTTATTAAACCTCAAAACGCTTTATACTTTATTATCTTTAATTGTCTTTTGTTTATTATTGCTACCTATTTAATTAATCCTATTTGTTTTTATTTATCACCTGTTGCCTTATTTGTTGTTTTATTTTATAGCTACACCAAACGCTTTACGCCACTTTGCCATCTTGTTTTAGGTTGTGGCTTAGCCTTAGCTCCTATTGGTGCTTATTTAGTGCTTAGCGCACAATTTGCTTGGCTTCCTATCATCTTTTCATTTACTGTTTTAACATGGGTAAGTGGTTTTGATATTATTTACGCACTACAAGATGAACAATTTGATAGAGTGCATCAACTCAACTCTATTCCCGTATTATTAGGTACTAAGGGAGCTTTACGCTTTTCCGAATTTCTACACCTCATTTCTGTTACTTGTATTATTTTAGCTGGAATTTATGGCGACTTTAATTTTATATATTGGATAGGTGTAGCTATTTTCACAGCACTTATTATCTATCAACATGCAATTGTAAAACCAAATGATTTATCGAGGGTAAATTTAGCTTTTGGAACCACTAATGGTATTGCTAGTTTTATTTTTGCTTGCTTCTCTATCACTTCTTTTTTTATTTAGTAAATGTTAGTAGTTCGTAAACATATATCCATATTTATCTCCTTTATTTTACCTTTAATTACCATTGCACAGAACAAACAATCACAATACAATCTTAATAATCCTCAACAAACATTAATTCTACCTCCCATTATACATGAAATATCAGGAATTACTATGTTAGATTCAAATACCATAGCATGTGTACAAGATGAAATGGGAATTGTTTTTATTTACAATCTAAAAGACAAAAAAATAAGCAAGCAATTAACATTTGGACCTAATGGAGATTACGAAGGCATTACCAAAGTAAATCAATCATTATATGTGTTACGTAGTGATGGGGTTATTTTTGATATTGAAGATTATCAAGCTAAAAAAATATCAGTTAAAACAATTCATACAGGTATAACTGCCGAAAACAACGAGGGTTTGTGTTACGACCAATCCAAACACCGATTATTAATTGGTGCAAAAGGCAGGATTAACAAAGAACTGATTAATAAAAACATTAGACTCATTTACGAATTTGATTTAAATTCAAAAAAATTAAAAACAACACCTATTTATACATTTCAACTATCAGAAATTAATGCAAAAGCTAAACAATTCAATTATCCATTTGAATCACACCAAACTAAAAAAGGAAAAATAATCGAAAAAGGACTTAAGTTTAATACATCTGAAATAGCCATTCACCCAATTACAGGTAATTTATACGTTCTATCAGCATCAGACTATTGCCTAATGATTTTTACACATTTAGGTGAATTAATAAGTATTGAAAAACTAGACTCTAGCCTTTTTAGAAAAGCAGAAGGAATGTCGTTCCTTGAAAATGGAGATTTATTTATCAGTAATGAAGGAAAAACAGATAAGCCAACCTTATTACAATTTAATTATACTCCTTAAATAAAATTGAACATGTGTTATCTATAGTAATCACTTAAATACAATTAATACATTATAAAAAATTATAATGTTACTGCTTTATATTTTTCTGGTATTGATAACAACAAAGTTTCCACTTCCTCAAAGGTATCAAGAGTTACCAATTTTAATCGAGTATCTTTAAAATGACTGATACCTTTGAAATAGTTTGTGTAATGTGGTCTCATCTCTAAAACACCTAATTTTGGTCCCTTCCATTCTATCGATTTTCTAAGGTGAGCAAGGCACACTTCCACTCTATTTTCTAATGTTGGCTTAGCCATGTGTGTTCCGGTTTTCAAAAAATGTTTTATTTCATTAAAAATCCAAGGATAACCAATAC
>JADLER010000175.1 GCA_020846025.1 Bacteroidia bacterium
CAAAAAACCCTTTTGCAAACAGTGCTGATAAATTTGTATAACGGCGTTGCCGATAACCCGCTGCCAAGCACAGCAATGCAGATTAAAAAGACAAAACCAAATATTTAGCAAACTGCACTTATCTTTCTTCGCAAGCGCAGTTTGCAACAATTTTAATTAATAGAACTACTTAGAACAAAAAACTTTTAACGGAACAACCAAGCCAAAAATTTAAAAACTGCCAAGTACGAAAAGGCAGTCGGGTTGATTGGCTTGTTAGTTTGCTCTGTTTTTTAAAACTCATTTACGTTAATAATTCCTTCTCTTAAATTACCACCAGCCTGTTTATATAATTCTAACGTATAACCTAAAACTTGCTCACCTTGTATTTCAAAAATAAATTCATCCAGTGCTTTATAGTAACTAGTGTAAGGTCCGAAATGAAATTTTTCACCATACCATTTATCACCAACTGCATATTTTAAATAGTAAGAACCAAGTGGTACATCGACGTTTACTGATTGACCACCACGGATGAAAATAGTCATAATAGTCTTTTGGGAATGAATTTCTTCTAATTTTAAATAGTAATTATCTGAGTACTTCGTATCAATTTTTAATGGCGCAATAGCTTTCTTTTTTGTAAAGTATTTTACTTTCCCGTTTTTGGGTAAAGGTAATTCGGGTTCATTAAATTCGACAGGATTTTCAAATTGCTTGCTTGGTTGAATCTCAGGGATTTTGAAAGAATAATTTTGGTTAGTAGGTGCATTATACTTTTGGTTAGAATAATAATCAGTATAAGCAGAAGTAGAATTATGAGATGTTATTGAAAACAAAAATATTGTTAATGCTATTGTTAAAATTAAAGAAGGAACTGTAAAAAAAAGTGGATTTATTGAAAATATTCTACCTTTTAAAGTAGTTTTTCTATGTTTATCGGTAAACTGGAATAAGTAATCTTGAAAATCTTTTGCCTCTTTTGTGTACTTGTATTTCAAACTGCTGCTTATTGCATTATAAGCTTCATCGTAATTTCTATTTAAGTAAAAATCATAAGCTAATATAGAAAGTAAACTTGAATTATTTTCTTCTGGTTGAATACCACCTTTAATATTTTTAAATAATGCTTCAATAGTGTAGAAGAATCCATAAATTGACCACCAGCCTAAAAACCACAATTCAAGATTCCATAGTATTGCATATTTTATTCTGCATTTATTACACAATATCTTTCCCCAACCTTTTTTCATTGTAACATAAAAAAAACTAAACACATAAATAAAAAGTGTAACTCGTAGTGAAGAATCTTTTTTCCCGCAAATATCACACTGAAAATGTTGAACCTCTTCAGCTTCATTATCAGAATAATGAGTTTGGTTGGCATTATTTTCTTTTTGAGTCTTTCCTTCTAATTGTAACTTACTATCATACTCAAACCTTTTAACTGTGTCTTTTAGTGTAGCGTAGGCTTCATTTATTAGTTGGGTTTGTTTATTAGCTTCTACCTTGTCTGGGAAGATATCCGGATGATATTGCTTTATTAGTTTTACATAAGCATCTCTAATTTCTTTTTGAGTCGCATTAAATTCTACTTTTAATATTTCGTAATAAGTAGCCATATTATTTAATTGCTTCTTTTTCTCTAATAACAAATGTTGAAACTAAAAATATCACGCCAACTAATAAATCAGCAATTTTCCAGTTGCTTTTACCTATATAAAAAGGAGTAATAGGATTGAATAGAACGCTAATTAAACTAAATAACCAAACGCCAAAATTTATTTTATTGTTTGTAATAAAAGATACATATACAGTATAAATTGCTGTAGAACATATAACCCACCGTAAAAATTTATAATATCCAATTGGAAAATTATATAAGGCAACGAATAATAAGACTGAAGCAATTATTCTAGCAATTACTGAACTTGTAAAATAATTTTTCATAAAAAGCTCAATACTTATGCTTGCAAACTAACGGCGTTGCCGATAACCCGCAGCCCAGAACAGCAATGCAGATTAAAACGACAAAGCCAAAGATTTAGCAAACTGCACTTATCTTTCTTTGCAAGTGCAGTATGCAACAATGTTAATTAATAGAACTAATTAGAACAATAAACTTTTAACGGAATAACCAAGCCAAAAATTTAAAAACTGCCAAATGCGAAAAGGCGGTCGGGTTGATTGGCGTGTTATACGTAAATACTTACTTTATTAAAATTAATTTCTTTGTGTCCGAAAAATCTCCAGATTGCATTCTATAAAAGTACACTCCACTTGAAAGATTACTTCCATTAAATTCAATTTCGTAATTGCCAATTGGTTTTTCTTCATTGACTAAAGTGGCGATTTCCTTTCCAAGTAAATCATAAACCCTTAGTGAAATAAAACTTAATTTTGGAATAGTGAAATTTATTCTGGTACTTGGGTTGAAAGGATTTGGATAGTTTTGGTTTAAGAAAAATTTATTAGCAACAAGAGGATTTTCTTTAACATCAGTAATTGTTGATTCAATACTACGATAAATAAGGTCATCATCTCCTAAAAATGCATAGTCATCGTTATCAATTCCAAACGCTTTGTAAAAAGTTCCAAAAGAACCACTATTTATTAAAAGCCAACTCTGTCCATTGTCATTTGATTTATACACTGCATTACCAGTAACCGCAAAAATATTGTCTTGAGAATTTACAGCAACACGATAAATATAGTTTGAATTAAAATTATAGTTAATTTTTGTCCAACTATTCCCATCATCGGTTGAATAGAAGATTCCTTCCTCCGAACCCGCGAAAATATAATCTTGTGAATTTATAACTAAAGAACTGACATCTATGTAATTAGCTAATCCATTGTACATAAGTTCCCAACTATCACCATTGTTTGTTGAACGAAATACTCCGCCAGTAGTGCCAATAAAGATATAATCATTTGAGTTTATCGCAGAAGAGAGTATTAATGTCTCTGTTAAATTATTATTAATCTGTGTCCAACTATCACCATTATTTGAAGAACGATACATACCATGATTATAAGTTCCTGCAAAAATAATATTGTAAGAATTTACTGAAAGTGCATCAATCCTTTCAAATGGTAATCCATTATTTTTAGCAACCCAAGTATTTCCGTTATCAGTTGAAAGATAAATGCCTAAGCCATTTACTGCTGCAAATATTTGGTCATTAGAATTAACCAGCAAAGACGTTATCATTTTATTGGTTAAAACATCAGCATTCTTTTCGTGCCAATTATCACCTTTATCATTAGAAAAGAATACTCCATCATAAGCACCAGTGAATATTTGGTTATTTGAATTAACGTCGAAACATAACATACCTCGTTTCTTTGTATTATCAGTTTGAAACCATTCATCACCATTATTTGTAGAGTAAAATATTTTTCTATGATTATTACCTAAAAAAATTGTCCCGTCATCTTTTATTATAATACCAGGGAAATTGAGGTTGTCTACATTATTTGTGAATCCATTATTTATTTGCATCCAACTGTTTCCTTCATCAGTGGAGCGATAAATACCAATTGTTGATACTGAAGCAAAAACATGGTTGTCTGTATTGATCGCTAATCTCATTATACTTTTTCCTGGAAAATTAAGATTTGTTGGGAGCCAATTGAGTCCATCATTAGTTGATCGGTAAAGAGTACCACTTATACCTGCATAAATAATATTATTTGAATTAATATTTAAGGTCCCAACTGAAGGATTACTTGGTAAACCATTTATCATTATAATCCAGCTATTTCCATTATCAGTCGATC
>JADLER010000176.1 GCA_020846025.1 Bacteroidia bacterium
AGCTTCTTGGATTGCTGTTATTACTATTGTGGGTTTAAACATGCAAATGCTAACTAATGAAGTAATTGATTGGTTTTATCAAGTTGAAAATACATGGTTAATTATTTTTGTGGTAGTTCCAATCATCCTATTTTTTTTATGTGTTTTATTGTATATTATGTTTGAACCTTTATTTAGCAAAGAAAAACGACTTAAATCGTCGTATATACACGGCGTTGTTCCTGAAATTAATTTTCAAACTCCAAAAACAACAAATAAAATTGCTATTACAGTAGATTTTAGTACAAGCGACCATAAAGCAATAAATAAAGCCATAGAACTAGGTGGAAAAAGTGCTACCTTCCTTTTAATTCATGTGTTAGAAAGTACAAATGCTGTTATGTATGGAGAACACACGACCGATTCGGAAAGGGAAGAAGATACGAAAAACTTAGAGGCATATAAACAACAAATGCTTCAACAGGGATATCAATGCGAGTATTCATTAGGTTTTGGTCGTCCTAAAGTGATTATTCCTAATTTGGTAAAAGAATGTGATGTACTTGTTATGGGAACACATGGCCATAAAACGTTTAAGGATATTTTATTTGGTACAACAGTAGAAAGCGTACGACACCGTATTAATATTCCACTTGTTTTGGTATAAAAGAAATTTATTTAATAAGCCTTAAATCTGAAACGTCAATTTCCTTTCAATGCTGGCTTTAATATCATTAATTTGCCCTTTAGGAATTGAATTAATAAGCTTTTTCGTGTACTCTGTTTGTGGGTTTAAATAAATTTCGTCGGCATCTCCCATTTCTTCAATTCTTCCTTTATTCATTACCACCATTCTATCACTCATAAATTTCACAACTGATAAATCATGTGAGATAAAAATATAAGTGAACTTAAACTCTCGTTTGAGTTCATTTAATAAATTTAAAACTTGTGCTTGAACAGAAACATCAAGTGCACTTACACTTTCATCACAAATAATAAATCGTGGATTGAGTGCGAGGGCTCTGGCTATACACACCCTTTGTCTTTGACCTCCACTAAACTCATGCGGATAACGATTAAACTGTTTTTCTTCTAAACCAACTCGTTTCAGAAGTTCAAATACGCGTTCCTTTCGTTGTTTATTGTTGCTTTCAATTTGATGAACCTGCATGGGTTCCATTAATGCTTCTCCAATAGTAATACGTGGATTTAGTGATGAATAAGGGTCTTGAAAAATGATTTGCATTTCTTTTCTCAGTTGCCTCAAATCTTCCGATTTTAATCGAGATAAATCGCTTCTTCTATAAAATATCTTACCATCAGTTGGTTCATTCAATCTTAATATTGTTCGTCCAAGAGTTGTTTTACCACAGCCACTTTCTCCTACTAAGCCCAATGTTTCTCCTTCATAAACATCAAAAGACACATCATCTACAGCCTTTACGTACTCAGTTGTTTTACCAAATAAACTTTTATTTTTCGGAAAATACATTTTAATGTTTTGTAATTCCAAAATTTTATCTCGACTATAAAGTACTTTATGCTCTTGCACTCTTTGTTCATTCGTGATGGCTACCCTATTGATAGCATCACTTACTGTTGTTGACAATTCTTGCATATTACCGTCTTCATCTATTTTCATAAAATCAGACGACACAGGCAAGCGCACTAATCTTTTATCTAAAGGTGGACGACAAGCTAATAAACTCTTAGTATATGGATGTTTTGGATTACTAAAAATTTCTAATACTGGTCCTTGTTCAACAATTTTACCTTTATACATAACAATTACAGTATCTGCTAACTCTGCTATCACCCCCAAATCGTGGGTAATGAACATAATTCCCATCTCATGTTCACGTTGCAACTCCAACATTAAATCTAAAATGGTTTTTTGAACCGTAACATCTAAAGCAGTTGTAGGCTCATCCGCAATTAATATTTGTGGGTTACAACTCATCGCCATGGCAATCATTACCCTTTGTTTTTGACCACCAGATATTTGATGAGGATACGCATCAAATACCCTTGCCGGGTCAGGAAGTTGAACTTGTTCAAATAGCTTTATCGTTTTATTTTTAGCTTCAATTTTAGTGATTTTTTGGTGTAACAAGATGGCCTCCATCACTTGTTCTCCACAAGTGTAAACAGGATTTAAACTCGTCATTGGCTCCTGAAAAATCATAGCTATTTCATTTCCTCTATACGAACGCATCTCTTCAGATGGTGTATTACGTATATTCACCACACCATTATTTCTCGAATGATATAAAATATCGCCTCCCGAAACACGACCCGGAGGATTAGGAATAAGTTGCATGATAGATAAAGAAGTAACAGATTTACCAGAACCACTCTCTCCAACTATACCTATTGTTTCACCTTTGTGTAAGGTAAATGAAACACCATCTACCGCGCGATGAATCTCACCATCCGACTTAAATTCGGTTACTAAATCTTTAACTTCAAGTAATACGTTGTTTTGCATAAAATAGCATCACGAATATAGGAAAACCATACGATATTAAAAGTTTTTAGTTAGCTAAATTGCATATTTTATCGAAAAATCGAGTTTAATATTAGATTTTAGTACTTTTGGTTCTATAAATTATTGATTTGATTTCAGGAAAATTCATAAAATCTTCTTTCTTAATTACCCTTGGTAATTCTCTACCACTTTTGTCTGGTATTGTGCTATTGCCATTTTACATCAACGTTTTAAGTACCGAACACTTTGCCGAATTAGCTATATACATTAGTATTACTTTTTTGTTACAATTATTCTTTGGTTTTGGACTAGAAACCTACATGAGTATTATTCCTATTAAATTTAAAGGCGAACCCTCGGTTTTACAAAAAGGTATAGGCTCGTTATTTACAATGACCATTGTAATGGGTCTTATACTTTCATTAACAGCCTTAGTAACCGGAAACAGTATTTTTAATCTAATATTCAATAATAATTTTCATTTCTTTCCATTTGGTTTTCTATCTGTTATAACAGCGTTCTTTAATCAATTTTTTAAACTTCACAATAATTTATTATTGGCTCAACAGGAGGTAAGAAAGTATTTTTGGGCTAACGTAATTAACTTTTTTGCCACACTATTTATTTCACTTATTGGATTATTTATCTATCAAGATTCATTGTGGGGACCAATCTTGGGACGTTTTTTATCTGGATTCATTATTTTTATATTAAGTTTTATAGGTTTCAAAAAACATTATCCTTTTTCTTGGCAAATTCCATTTTTAAAAGATGCTTTATCTTTTTCAGTGCCCATGTTTATCTTTTTTATTTTTAACTGGGCTATGAATTACTACGATAGAATTATAATTGAAAATAATATGTCTTTGACTGAATTGGCCGTATATGACTTTGCAACTAAATGTACCTTGCCTTTAGAGTTCTTACAAAATGGTTTATTTGCAGCTATTACACCATTAATTTATAAAATTTGGAGTGAACAAAATTTGAAAAAAAGTACTCCAGAAGTAAATCGTTATTTTAATGGTTATACAGCTGTTTTTCTCATCTTAATTCCTTTATCATGCTTAGTTATTCCTTTATTAGTTCCATTAGTTATTTATAAAGAAGCCTATTTTGAATCGTTTAAATACATCGGTTTAATTGCAGTAGGCTATAGTTTTAAGGCTTATTATTTTATTTACTACGCGGTTGTACTTTATTATCATAAAACCAAAGTTTTACCTTATGTGTATCTTATCTTAGCAAGTTTGCAAATTGGTTTAATGTTAATTAGTACTCAATATTTTGGCTTAATGGGCATTATTATAAGCACCTTAATAATAAAGATGATACAACCTATTGTAATGTATTTCTTTACTAGAACCGAATTTGAATTTAGTTTTAATAAACTAAAAATTATTTATTTACCAATTATATTTACATGTGTTGTATTGTTCACTTATCATTATACAAATATGGTGTCTTTGTATTGGATTTACGGTTTTCAGCTGTTGTTTGTGCTTACGGCCATTTACCTCATCTATAAAAACGAATTAATTTTTGTAGCAAATAAATTCCTGAAAAAGAAACATTAATGTCATTTCTGAATTAACTCATCTATTAAGCCTGTAAGTTTTTGTTCTCTAATGGTGTAATGGTATTCTTTTTCCACTTTAGTTCTTGCTGCTAATGATAAGAAAGATTTATCACATTGTGCGGCCGATTTAAAAAGCTGAATGAGTTGCTCTGTATTTTTATGTTTTAATACAAAGCCCGTGTTGCCAATAATATCTGGTATTGCTGACACATGACTTCCAATGGGAATACAACCGCAGAGCATCGCCTCGCATAAGGCATTTGGAAATCCCTCGAACATTGATAGCTGGGCATAAAATTCATGTTGCTGAAATTGTTGTATCAATTCTGATTGATTTACTTTCTCCATCAAAGTAATATTATCGGGTGTATTGATGTGTACTACTTTTGTATTACAACCAATAATAGTAAACGAAAACTCTGGTAAGTGTTTAGCTACTTCAAATATTAAATCAAGTCCTTTTCTTAAAAACACCACTTTATCCTCAAAACCAGCAGCAATAATAGCTACAGAGTTTTCTTTACGTTTTTTATTACCAAGTGTCCATTGTTCAGGATTAAATCCATAAAAAATTTCGGTGTAAGGGGTTTTTAAATTTTTACAAAAATAGTAAACACCTTGTTGTGGATGTACTTCGGGATGATAGCTATAATCTTGCAACATTAATGATTTATGAACAGGGGCAATATGTGTAGCCCATCTAAAAGAAAATGCAGTAAATTTTGCTAATAATTTTTTATCAAAATTTCCATATTGTATCGATGGTATGCCTGCACTTTCGGTACCAGCTATAATAAGTAAGCATGGTTTATTAGTTAGTTTAGCCACTACACAAGGTATAAACGATAAATAACCCGGAAACTTACAGATGTAAATGTCCGTTTTAAATATTTGAAATAAGATAGAAAAAAAATGTTTTATAAACTGAAAAGGTACTTGCCATTTTTTAGATGGCGTGAAAATAAAAATGTGTAAATGATACTTCTTTTCTAAAAAATCAATATCCTTTTTTACAAAAGTGGTAATACTCGAAACTGTAAAATATATATGTTTTTTTGTACTCATGTATTAATTCTACTCAATATTAGTAATAATAATTAAAAGTAAGAGTTATTGTACTTTATTATTTGTAATTCCAAATACCATAACCTTTGTGGTATTTACCAAATACTTTTAATAAATAATCAAGGTTATCTGTTTGTATAAAATCCGGACATTTTTCAATTGCTTCGTAGTTTTCTTGTTCTGTTTTCACACCATAAATTGTAACGTGCAACCCAGCATCATGCGCTTGTTTTAGCTGAGTTGAATTTATGTTTTTATTATTGATTGAAATTCCAAATAAGCGGCTATTTTTTGCTTTTGTAAACCCTTCATTAAATGCTTCAGGCAACAGAAATAAATTAAGGGTGCTATCTTGTTGTTGTATGCGCTCTAAGAAATCTGAAAATGGATTTTCAATAAACACATGTTGAGCCAACTGATATTTATGAACTAGGTTTAATATAGCACGAGAAAAAACACCATAATACAATTGATTAAACGCTGCTAATTTAGTATCCCATGTAAAGGTGTAGCGATAAGGATTATCGAGTTTAGTAATAAAATCTTCTAATGAAATTATAGTTGTGTTTTTTAATAAATTGGATTGAATGGTGCAGTTTTTTATATCATCCCAATTTGACTGACTAATGTATCCACTACAAGCTGTGGTGGCCGATAAATCATTGGTATGACAAATTACTAGTACACTATCTTTCGTCATAGAGACATCCATTTCCGAACCATCAGCACCTTTATTTAAACAGGTTTCTAATCCTGGCCATGAATTAGGCGGAAACAATGAATAAAACCCCATGCCTGCATGACCAAAACAACTAATTTGATTGTTGTTTAAATTAGTGAGTTGAAATACTGGCGGATCTTTAGAGCAAGCAACCCCAATCAATAATAAAAATATGACAGCGGTTTTTCGCAACTAGCGGTTCAATAAAATTAAACAGTCAATTTTTTATAGCGAGGGCGTTTTGGTTCTACATTTCCAAGGCGCTTTTTACGATTTTCTTCATATTCGCTATAACCACCTTCAAACCAATACACCGTGCTATCTCCTTCAAATGCTAAGATGTGTGTACACACACGGTCTAAAAACCAACGGTCGTGGCTAATGATAACTGCACAACCCGCAAAGTTTTCTAAACCTTCTTCTAATGCACGCAATGTGTTTACATCCAAATCATTGGTAGGCTCATCGAGTAATAATACGTTACCTTCTTCTTTCAATGCCATTGCTAAATGCAAACGGTTACGCTCTCCTCCTGATAACACACCTACTTTTTTTCCTTGATCACTTCCACTAAAATTAAATCTTGAAATATAAGCTCTTGCATTCATGGCTTTTCCACCTAAGGTAATGTTATCCAATCCTCCGCTTAGTACATCATATACTGTTTTATTTGGATCTAACTCTTTATGGTTTTGGTCCACATAGGCTATTTTTACAGTTGGCCCAACTTTAAATTCACCAGCATTTGGTTGCTCTTCGCCCATAATCATTCGGAACAAAGTAGTTTTACCAGCACCGTTAGGGCCAATAATACCTACAATACCAGCAGGTGGTAATTTAAAATTCAAATGTTCGTATAATAATCTATCGCCAAAACCTTTTGATACTTCAATAGCTTCAATAACTTCGTTACCTAAGCGAGGACCGTTGGGAATAAATATTTCTAAACGCTCTTCCTTTTCCTTAATATCTTCGTTAAGCATTTTATCATAATTATTTAAACGGGCTTTTTGTTTCACGCCACGCCCTTTCACACCTTGGCGCACCCACTCCAACTCACGAGCTAAGGTTTTTTGACGTTTACTTTCTGTTTTTTCTTCTTGCTTTAAGCGTTGACCTTTTTGTTCTAACCAACTTGAGTAGTTTCCTTTCCATGGAATGCCTTCACCACGGTCTAACTCTAATATCCAACCTGCTACATTATCTAAGAAATAACGATCGTGTGTTACCGCAATAACAGTACCTTTGTAATGTTGTAAATGTTGCTCCAACCAATCTACCGACTCAGCATCTAAATGGTTGGTAGGCTCATCTAATAATAAAATATCTGGTTCTTGTAATAATAAACGACACAAAGCCACTCTGCGACGCTCACCACCCGATAATACTTTGATAGGCGTATTACTTTCAGGACAACGCAAAGCATCCATTGCTAACTCTAAACGGGTATCTAAGTTCCATAAATCAAATTGATCAATTTGTTCTTGTAATTGCGCTTGACGATTGATGAGTTTATCCATCTTATCAGGATCGTTTATAATTTCTTCGTCCATAAACTTATTGTTTACTTCCTCAAACTCATTTAATATATCCACGTGTTTTTGAGCACCTTCGCGCACTACTTCAATAACCGTTTTATTTTCATCTAGTTTTGGCTCTTGCTCTAATAAACCTATGCTATAACCAGGCGATTGATGAATTTCTCCTAAATAATCTTTATCAATGCCAGCCATTATGCGTAGTAAAGATGATTTACCTGAACCATTTAATCCTAGTACACCTATTTTAGCTCCATAATAAAAGGAGATGTATATATCTTTTAATACTTGTTTTTGTGGAGGATGTATCTTAGATACATTTACCATACTATAAATAATTTGTCTTCCGGTTTCTGACATGATAAAAAAAATTAGGCTATAAAGTTAATAGAATTTAGCGAATTTTCACGGGTTGTTTGTACTAAAATATGTGTATTAATTTGTAAATAGGTTTATATAAATATAAACGGATGCTTCACACACTTACTATACTTCATTTTCTCACTTTCAGGAAATAGAAAGGGCTTAACCATATAAGAATTATTGGGTTATAGTAGTAGCCGTACCACCGAAATATATAATCACATGAGCATCAAAAGTCTGCAAAACATCAAAAGCCCGTTTGATGATTTATAATAAAATAACTACACCAAGCCAATCAAATTTAAAAATTTGTGTATATTTGGTACACATATAACTGAGTTGGCAGAAATTATCCTACTTGGAAGCCAAGTTATTTTTAGGTACTATCAAAAAAAATATACTTTTGTAAATCAGATAAAAAATAATAACAAAATGTAAATGTTTGATATTAATCATTAAAATTCAGCATTTGTCAGAATTAGAAAATAAAATGAAGGTTCCAATAATTTACATACCAAAAACAAGATTTAAGAAATTCATATTTATCGAAAAAAGATACAAATCTAATGGATTAATTATTCCTCTAGGTTGTGATTGCCATCCTGCCTATATGCTAAATTCTTTATATCTAAGAACTAGCAGTTTACCCTTTGATTGGCTAAATATTGATCCTATCATAACATTCGAGTATGTGTCTAAAAATATAAATGATAAATTTAATTTCTTTTTGAAAAATCCTAAACTTAATGACCGAGGATACTTTATTTCCCCAAAATATCCATATTCCGAGTTTATGCATGAAAAAGATTTAAACAATCAAGAAACAATAAATAAATTTAGGAGAAGAATTGATCGTTTTTTTAGTCTAATTAAAACAAAGAAAATACAATTTCTTCATAATATTCCAGTAAATTCACTTCACAAAGAAAGTGATATATATCAATATATAAGTGATATTAAATTATTTCAGTCTATAATCCCCTCCGATTCAACAATTCATATTTACATGAGGTATGATGAAAATTTGTCCGAAAATGAATTACTTTCTGAAAAATTATATAATGAATTAAATAACCTAAATATATATACGTATAAATATGTAAGGGGGTTAAAAAAAAATGGAATATGGGGATTAAAATCTCATTATCATTCTTTATTAATAAATTTAGATATTAAAATAAAAATAACATTTCCAAAAATATTTATAAAATAACTTCTGCCAACATATAGGGATTAAACGAAGCTCTGCTTCGATTTAATCCTTTGTTGAATGAAGCTTCGGGAGCCTCTGTTTCAAAAAAAATATATTATGGGGTTTTAAAAATTGATGGGTGGCTTTTTAAATAAAAGCATCTATAAATCTTACTGCATATCCTTTTCAATAAAATCTTCGAGGCTCTTAAACTCAATCTGCGTGCGGCTTTTAGGACTTATTATTGGCATACACAAAGATACTTGTTTTTGATTTTTTATTTGTATATTTATTTCATAAATAACAAACAGCTTGTGTTAATTATATTGAGTTTTTTCACAGGCTGCCGTTATGGGTAATGGTAAGAAACCGACAACAATGACATTTAAGAATCATAAAATATCATCACAATTAGACAAATACATTGAAAGTATTTTCTATTACAAAGACTTTGTGCCAGAGCACAATATTGAAAAGGTAATTCCGACAGGAAATATATTTATTCTTATTGAACTTGATGGATTCGAAAGAAAAACATTTGACAATGAACTTGAATCCATTGGACATTTTAGGAACAGTTGGATTTCCGGTATGCACCAGAAACATTTGAACATTTCAGCACATAAGAATTCTGAAATGCTAATCATTCAATTTAAATCTTTTGGAGCATATCCCTTTTTAAAGTTACCGATAAATGAACTTAACAATAAAGTTGTTCAAGCCGAGAAGTATTTTGGAGATAGTATTTTGAAACTTCGAGAAGCAATTATTCTAAAACAAAGCATTTCAGACAAATTCAAGATAGTTGAAGAATGGTTGTTAGGTATATTTGACGAGAAGGGCATACCGCCAAAAGAAATAATTGACTTTATGAAAACACTTCAAAGTCAACCTTTTTCCAAACACAATGAATTACTGAAAGACTATCCAAAGACGAGTAAAAACCTCATTGACCAGTTAAAAAAATATTGTGGTTTGACACCAAAAGTCTTTCATAGGATTTTTCGTTTCAACACTTTATTGACAAACATCAACCAAAAAAAAGAAATAGTTTGGACTGACATAGTTTATGAAACGGGATATTCAGACCAATCACATTTTATAAAGGAGTTTCAAGAGTTTAGTGGTTTTAATCCGACCCAATTCATTAAAAACGGGTACAATGATTCTGTTCCAAATTTTTTACCACTTGACAAATAGGTTAATTTTCTACAATACATTGAGTAAACAACGGAGTAAATTTGTGCCAAATTTAAATCGATATTGATTATGGACATTTCAACACTTAATTGGTTTGCAGTTATTGTAGCAGCACTTTCAAATTTTTTAATTGGTGCACTTTGGTATTCACCGAAACTTTTCGGCAAGGTATGGATGAAAGAAAACAATTTCTCTGATGACGACCTAAAAAACGGGAATATGCCAAAGATTTTCGGTCTTACTTTTCTTTTCTCAATCGTAATGGCGTTTAACTTGGCAATGTATTTAAATGATGCAAGTACAAATGCAAGTTGGGGAGCAATTGCAGGATTTTTAGCAGGATTTGGATGGGTAGCAATGTCTATTTTTACAATCGGGCAGTTTGAACGGAAATCTGCAAAATATATGCTCATTCACGGTGGATATGTTACCATCAGTTTTATTGTAATGGGCTTAATAATTGGACTTTGGAGATAGAATCATATTATGGATAAAGCAACGCAAACAATGATAGACAACCTGAACAAAAACACAGGCAAGTCTTTAGAACAATGGATTGAAATTGTGAAATCTCAAAATTTTGTGAAACACGGAGAAATAGTAAAATTTCTCAAAGAGCAACACGAGTTTACTCACGGTTTTGCAAATCTTGTTGCACACAAAGCAAACGAATCGGATGCAGGTTCAGCAGATAATCAAGACGACTTGATTACTAGACAGTATTCGGGAAAAGAACATTTGAAAGCATTTTATGATAAACTTATTTCCGAAATTCAAACTTTTGGGAACGACATAGAAATCGCACCGAAAAATTCTTACGTGAGTTTAAGACGAAAAAAGCAATTTGCGACTTTGAACCCTGCAACCAAGACACGTTTTGAAATTGGCATTAACTTAAAAGGACAAGAACCAAAAGGGAAATTAGAACCCGAAAAACCAAAGGCAATGTGTTCTCATAAAATAATCCTAACTGACATAAAAGACATTGACAAAGAAGTTATTGAGTGGACTAGGAAGGCTTATGAAAATGCGGGATAAGAGAACCACTACCCATAACAAACAGCTTGTGTTAATTATATTGAGTTTTTTCATAACCTGTCCCGATAGTTCGGGAGGCTGACGTTATGTGTAATATTTCTCAACGATTGTGCTAAACATTGAACTAAAATACATACTTTTGATAGTATCAAATGATAGTATCAAATATGAAACCACCATACGAAATAACATCCCTAATTTTAAAATATATTTCTTCAATTTCAGAAAAAATTGGAGAAGTTAACGCAAAATATTTAGTCAAAACCAATCCAAGTCTACGAAAACAAAATAAAATAAAAACTATACATTCTTCATTAAGTATTGAAGGAAATACTTTATCTGAAGAACAAATTACGGCAATATTAGAAAACAAAAGAGTTGTTGGACCTCAAAAGGATATAATAGAAGTTTTGAATGCTTTAGAAGTATATAAAAATATAAATATTCTTAAACATCATTCCGAGAAAGATTTTTTAAAAGCTCATAAAATGCTAATGAAAGATCTTATTGAAAATTCAGGAAAATACAGAACAAAAGGTGTAGGAATCGTAAAAGGTCCAAAAGTTGAGCATGTTGCGCCTCCCCATGAGAATGTTCCATTTCTAATGAAAGATTTATTTCAATATTTAAAGGATAAATCTGAAATATCACTAATTAAAAGTTGTGTTTTTCATTACGAAATGGAGTTTATTCATCCATTCATGGACGGAAACGGAAGAATGGGAAGATTATGGCAAACTTTGATTTTGATGGAAGAATACCCTGTCTTTGAATTTTTACCTTTTGAAACTTTAATTTCAAAAAATCAAACAGCATATTACCATTCCTTATCTGCCTCTGACAACGAAGGAAAATCAACCAAATTCATCGAGTATATGCTGAGTACTATTGACAAATCTTTGAATGAGCTCTTGGAAAACACAACAACAACAAAACTAACTGATGAAAATAGAGTTCAAGTTTTCCTTGAAAATTTTGTTGATGAATTTACGAGAAAAGATTATCTAAATTATTTCAAGGATTTATCATCGGCAACAGCTAGCAGAGATTTGAAAAAAGCGGTTGAAATGGGAATCATCACAAAGAATGGCGATAAAAAAACAACAACATATAGAAAGAATTAATACTACGCACAACATATAGGGATTAAACGAAGCACTGCTTCGATTTAATCCTGAGTTGAATGAAGCTTCGGAAGCCTCTGTTGCAAATAAAATAAATTATGGGGTTTTAAAAATTGATGAGCTGCTTTTTAAATTAAAGCATCTATAAATCTTACTACATTATCCTTTTCAATAAAATCTTCGAGGCTCTTAAACTCAATCTGCGTACGGATTTTAGGAGTTATGATTGGCATACACAAAGATACTTGTTTTTGATTTTTTATTTGTATATTTATCTCATAAATAACAAACAGCTTGTGTTAATTATATTGAGTTTTTTCACAGGCTGACGTTAGTGGCAAGCATAACGAACGACAACGTAACAATAAAAACTAAATAAAATGGACATTCAAGCATACATTAAGAAAATGAACGACTTTCAAAGTCAAGGTTTAAATAAATACCAATTTCAAAATGAAGAAGACATAGTATTGATTATATCAGGACTTCGTGGACTTAGACAGTTTGAAACTGCTATTCAACTTTACCAAAAATATGAAGACCAATTAAAGCAATCTGACATATTTCCTGTTGCATTGTCAAACATTATTGAAGTCTGCAATGACAGCAAAAAAACAGACTTACTTGTGAAGCATACAAAAGAATTAAAGAGTATTTATCCCGACCATCCTTATGTAATTGAAATCTCAAAATTTCATTCGATATAATTGTAAATCTTATTTAAACAACATTCAAAATTATGACACCAACTACATTAAACATAATTGGACTTGTATGTAACATCATTGGGACTGTTATTCTTGCATTTAGCTTGAATAGTTACATTCGTTCTATGAGACTTGCAATTGATGCTCACGAACTTTACATTCTTTCCGTTAATAATCCAACACGTCCAATCATTCAAATTACGGGCACAGACGTTCATATGAATAGAGATAAAAAGAAAGCGACAATCTTTTCTTGGGTTGGCGTTTTTCTTGTTGTTGCTGGTTTTGCTAGTCAACTTTTTTCGTATCTAATTTGACAGGAAGAACCAACTCAGTAGAATAATGATAATAGACCCAACTTTTAACGTTTACACAGATGCAAATGGTGGCGACCCAGACAGCACAAGTCCGACACTTCGCTTGTATCACAAAATATTATGGAGTAAACCATTGCCAAATGGTCAGGTTTTTGAATTGGACAACAAAAAAAGCGGAGCATATTTATATCACAAATCGGAACTTGGAGAATTTAATTTGGGAAGTGATGCTATTACTCACTCATATAGAAACCAGACAAGAAAGCAATGGTTGATAAAGCAAATTCCAAACGAAGTAAACGAACTTTTTGACATTGGTTCGACAATTGGTGCCTACACACTTTTTCCGAAAAATAAAATAGACAACAAGTTTACAATCAATCAAGCGCGTGGAGTAAACAGCTTAATTGACGACAGGTTTGACCTGACTTTGGAATGTATCAGACTTTTTTACGCAGGACTACAAAGTCCACTTTACGACACATTTTTAAGATATAAAAACTTCTTCGACTTGTTTGAGAATTTTAAAGGATACATTGACTTCTTTTTACTGAATGACCTTGTTGACGAGAGTGAAAATATCCAGTTTTACTTACCATTTGACAACTTTAAAACAAAGCCGACATTTACAGACGTTGACGAATATTTTGTTTATAAGAAAAAAGTAACTGACTTCATAAATGCACGAAATAAACGAATTGACAACTATGCTAACAAACAGAAGACAGAACAGAATGCCAGCCACTAACATATAGGGATTAAACGAAGCTCTGCTTCGATTTAATCCTGTG
>JADLER010000177.1 GCA_020846025.1 Bacteroidia bacterium
ACACATAATTGTGAAGCAGCATCACATAATGCTTTTTCAGGTTCAGGATGCGTTTCTATAAACATACCATCAATGCCACTTGCAGCTCCAGCTCTTGCTAATACCGGTAAAAACTCTCTAGCGCCTCCTTTTTTATCAGAACTAGGAATTCCATATTTACGTACACAATGGGTTACATCAAACACAACTGGAAAACCAATATTATTCATGTGATAAAACGCACGAGGATCAACGATTAAATCATTATAACCAAATACGTAACCGCGCTCAGTTAGAATAATTTGATCGTTTCCAGCATCTACACATTTTTGAGCTGGATGTTTCATGTTGTCAGGAGCTAAAAACTGACCATGTTTAATATTAATCACACGTCCTGTTTTTGCAGATGCCTCTAATAAAGAACTTTGCATACATAAATATGCTGGTATTTGTAACACATCACACACTTCTGCAGCAGCAGCTGCTTGGTCGTGAGAATGAATGTCGGTTAACACGGGAAAACCAAATTGTTGTTTGATTTTACCAAGCATTTCGCATCCCTTAATTAATCCAGGACCTTTGTAATAACTTAAGCTACTCCGGTTATCTTTTGTGAATGAAGATTTATAAATTATTTTAATGTTTAAACGCTCAGAAACTTCCTTTAATTTCTCGGCTGTTTTCATCATAATGGATTCCTCCTCAATAACACATGGCCCTGAGATAAGAAACAACTCTTTGGTGCCACATTCAATATCGCCTACTTTTACTATTTTTTTTGTCATATTATTTTTAAACTAATTAATTACTTTACCCTACAAAGGTGTATTAATTTTAAACGCAATTTACTTAAATTTTGTGAAACCATATAAGCTAAAGCGATATTAGTTATAACCAAATTATCAGATTATAACACCTAATAATTTGATGTTAAATACTCAAAATGTAAAAACCAAACTATAAACTAAAAAGCGGTTGAACTAATACTTCAGTGAAGTAATTACTGTTTAATTATTTTAGTGTTGTATATGGCTTTGTCGTTTGTAATTATAGTTAGTGTATAAAGTCCATTCGACAATTCGCTTGTATTTAATTCAACGATGTTTGACGCTGTTTCTATTATTCTAACTAATTTCCCAGAGTAATCATACAATAGTAATGTATATAATTCTTTAGTAGATTGAATGGTAATATTATCTTTAAACGGATTAGGGAAGCATTGAATTTGTAAATCATTTATTGTATGATTATTTATCCCAGTACATAAATCTACCTGAATAGTTTGTGTGCCAGTAGCTAAACATCCATTACTTGCCGTTACATCATAATTTATTACATAAGTTCCGGCACCTATGGCGGGATCAAAAGTGTTTGCGGTAACACCAGTTCCAGAGAAGATACCACCAGGAGGGTTTGCCGTAAATGTAATTACTGCATCGCTTGTGCATAGTAAGGTATTTGTAACTACAAAATCAACGGTTGGTATTAAATTTACATGTACTAAATGAGAATCTACAGCTGTGCAACCTCCGTTATTAACAGTTACAATATAGTTAAACGTTCCCAAAGGTGAAACTGAAATAGTATCATTTACTGCACCAGAGTTCCATCCAAAACTTATGGCACCAGTCGAATTGGCAATTAGGGTTACAAATTTTCCTTCACAGATGGTATCGCCTCCAGTAATTGTTACAGTTGGAGGGCTTAAAACACTAATAGTTTTAATTACCTCGTCGCTACATCCATTTGTAAATGTACCAACAATGCCAATAGTTGTAGTGCTTGATGGGCTTAATACATTAGTAGCAGTGGTTGTAGCATCACTCCATAAATAATTGTCTGCTCCACTGGCGGTAAGGGTTGTGGAATTTCCTGTACAAATAATAGTTGAACCTGTAATACTTAAATTTGGTTTTGGTAATGAGTTAAGTGTATAAGTTTTTTGGGTAAAACAAGAATTGGTAAAAGTTGTTGTTACAGTATATATTGTATTAATAGTGTTAGCAGTAAGTGTGTGAACAGAACCGATGAAACCATCACTCCAAAAAAACAAATTGCCATTACCTGATGCTGATACAGAAACCGTTTGACCAGGACAAATAGCCACTGTGGAGCCACTTATCTGGAGCGTAGGACTTTGAATAGTATTAATGGTAAATGTTTCGGTAGAGATACAACCATTTGTTGCTGTAGTAGCAGAAACGGTATAAATAGTTGTCGTGGTTGGGGTTACTACTGTTGTGGCAGTATTTGCGCCTGTACTCCATGTGTAAGTGTCGGCACCTGAAGCGGTAATTACCTGTTGTTCGTTATCGCACATGGTAATATTGCCATTTATTGTAATACTAGGGCTTTGTAATACATTAATTACTGTAGAAACAGTATTAGTTGACGAACAGCCATTTTGTGCATATACACTTAGCGTTCCTGTTGTTGCAAAATCTAAAAAACTTAAATTAACTGCACTGCCACTACCATTAATAACACAACCCATACCAGTATAACTCCAATAAAAAGTTACATTACTTTGTGTAGCTACAGAGAAAGGTACATTTGTTTGATTGGTACAAACGGAGTTAGTAGAGCTTGAAAAACCTGAAATTGTAACTGGTGCGTTCACTTCAATAACAGTTGTAGTGGTTGTGTCTGTACAATTCATAGCATCTTTTACAACGATAGTATAAGTACCTCCAGGTAAATTGTTTATTGATGCATTATCATCATTATCTCCTAAACCATCATTACTCCAATCATATATAATAGGTGCATTGCCATCTTGTGTATTTGCAGTTAATGTTGCGTTGGATGCGCTAGTACAGATGACTACATTTTCTATCTCATCTAATGTGATAGGTAAATAAGCACCAGTTGTTTTTTCAATTTCAAAGGCGATGATATAAGTTTGAGGGCAAGATCCATCACTTGAAGTTTGAATATATTGTGTAGTATAAGTACCATTAGCAGTTGGTACTGTATAAGTCATAATTTGAGGTGAAAAAGAGCCTTGAATAGATCCTGAATTAGTAGCAGGGGTTGAAATATCATCGTTTTCATAGCCTGTCCAAGTTATGCTCAATTGGCTGGGAATATCGCTTTTACATAAATATGTATGGTTGAAAAACTCACCAGTTGTTGGAGTAAATACAGCGCCATTAGTTGCCGTAGGACTACAAGAAAAAGGACCATTATTATTATTGATGAAAACATAATTACAAGCGCCTATTATCCCAGTTACAGGCGAATTATTGCTGTTTGCAGCTGGTGAATTATCAGTTGCTTTAAACTCAAATAGAAAATCGCTATTATCAGGACCCGCATCACAATCTATGTTTGAAGAAACAGCCACACTTTTAACTGCAACTTTAATTTGTACCTGAGCCTGAATTTGTATAAAGCATACAACAACAAATAAAGTTAATAAGATTCTTTTCATGATTAGTTTAATTAAAATATGCCCACTAAAATACAAAAAGCCACCGAAATGAGTGGCTTTTTGTTAGTTTAATGTGTTAAAATTTATTGTTTTACCGCTTTATATTCTTTTTCCATTTGCTTTACTATATCTTTCACTTGCTCAGTACCTATGCGTTTAGCTTTTATGTGTTTTGTTTTGTCTAGCATATATATTACTGGAGTAGAGTAGATGTCGTATTTTTCTTTAATATTATTTACATGTACGCCATCATAAACATTCATCCAGTCTAGTTTATGTTCAATGATGTATTTACGCCACTTTTCATAATCATGTTGAGTATATACCGCAAATACTTTTATGTCATAACCTTGTTTCTTTAAATCGTGATATTCTTCTAATAATTTAGGAATTTCGGTTTTACAATGACCACAATCTACGTCCCAAAATACTAAAACAAAGTAATCAGCTTTTACTCCATACATTGAAATAAATGTTTGAGCTAAGGTTTG
>JADLER010000178.1 GCA_020846025.1 Bacteroidia bacterium
AAATTAAAAATTACCTAGGTCAGCTTGTTTACGCTTCTGCTTTTACTTCTCAAATTAATTTATCGAACCTTTCTGCTGGCATGTATTTTTTAACTGTTGAGGAAAAAGACATTAAAAAAATAGTTAAGCTCATAAAAAATTAACTCACACACTTAATTGTTTAGTAAGTTATAAGGCTGTTTTATATTTCAATTTTTCTTTCTGTGTAATATATAATCTTGAACATAAATTAGGTATGTGTTCAATTTATTTAAAAAAATGAACATAACATTTGTAGATTAAAGAAATTGTACATATTTTTGATATATGTACAAATATTTACAATAAATGAACAAATTAAAAAAACCAATTTTTGACAGAAACATACCATATAATCAATTGCCGGATTTGCCACCGCCAGAGAGTATTATTGATAAAGAAATTCTTTTTAGGTGGGGGCTGGCTTCAAGGGCTTTAGCCGAATTGAATAAAAACATTATGCGGATTCCAAATCCATTAATGTTAGTGAATACTATTTCACTACAAGAGGCACAAAGTTCTAGTGCTATTGAAAATATTTTTACAACTGAAGATGAGTTATATAAAGCTGTATCCGACACTATAAAAGAAGATTCAGCAAACATGGCAACAAAAGAGGTTTTAAGGTATAGAGAAGCGCTGTGGGGAGGATATAATGCGCTAGTTAAGAAAAAAACATTCGACAAAACAATAGCAATTAAACTATTTCAACAAATTAAAAACACTAAACAAGGTATTCGCCCACCCCAATCACAAGTTGTTATTAAGAGGGGTCAGAGCGAGTTTAAACCAGGTGAAACTGTTTACACACCACCTCGAGGTGTTGGTATAATAGAAAAAAAATTAGATAATCTATTCGACTTTTTAAACGCAAGAGATGAATTTGATCCGCTTTTAAAAATGGCAATTGGACATTATCAATTTGAAGCAATACACCCTTTCGTAGATGGAAATGGAAGAGCGGGGCGTATTTTAAATTTATTATACTTGGTTGACCAAAAGCTATTATCGTATCCCGTTTTATATCTAAGTAAATATATAATTAATCATAAGGAAGATTATTACCATCATTTATCAGGGGTTACACAAAGGAATGCGTGGAAACCATGGATATTGTTTATGCTACTGGCAGTGGAAGGAACAGCGAAAATAACCAACCAAAAAATTGATGAAATTATGATTCAGATGGATTCGACATATAAGTACGCAAATTCAAAATTAAAATGGTATTCATTAGAATTAAATCAAGCCTTATTTTCACAACCTTATATAAAACAAAAACTTGTTGGTAAAATAACAGGGGCAAGAAGCCGAACAACACTAACCAAATATATGATTCAATTAACGGAGCTTGGCATATTATCTGCACAAGTAGAAGGCAGAGAGGTGTTTTATATAAACAACGATTTAATTCGAATTCTTGAATCTTAGCAGTAGTGTTTTCTACTGCATAGCAATAGAAATTTTTCTTGAAAAAGTCAATTGTGCCAGGGGTTTCCGACCAACCCCTCCCATGAAAAAAACCTACTGTCTAATTACGGTTAAAAAACCATTTAAAATTGTTATGCAATAATTCACGCGCTTAATTGTTTAGTAAGTTATAAAGCTGTTTATATTTTAGGGATTTTAGCTTGTAATAGGATTGCTAACAATCTATGTTAAACATCGTCTTCATCGCCAGTGTCTTTTCCTCTAATGTTTCTCCACAATGAGAGTAATTGTTTTCTGAAAATAAATGCCATTAAAACGTACGGAACAGCCATGAGATACAAAATACCCTGATTTAACCCGCCTGCTACTGAATTTTTTTGTCCAATACTACTTTCAACCGTTGCCTTACACATAGCACATTGTGCTTCCATACATATTGGAAATAATATGAGTACAATAAGAACAAAAAAATTAATATAAGTGGTTTTCATATTTTACAAAGGTAAATGAAATTATAATTAAAAAAAACAGAGATCAAATGTTTGCATGAGCTTTCATTCTCACTCTGTTTTGTACCCGAAAGGGGACTCGAACCCCTAAGCCTTGCGGCATACGCACCTCAAGCGTACTTGTATACCAATTCCAACATCCGGGCATACTTTCTTGCAACAGCAAGAACAAACACTTGAGTGATTAACTTACAACAAAAATGCTGATAATTTTTCAATTAGCATTCATTATCTCAGCAAAATATTATAAGCCAACATTAAACCCAATCTGTACAATTGGATTCTGGTAAGGCGATAAAGGTGTTTGGTTAATGTTATAAAAAATTGCGGCAATAAAACTTCCTCTATCTGAAAATTGTTGTCTAAATCCTCCACCTACTAAAATATTATCTACATAAACTCTTGCTTCTGGTAATACCGAACGGTAATCAGGCACACTTAATCTTTCCCATGCTACTTGTGCAAATAGATTTTCAAGGATTAAATACCTAGCAAATACACCTCCACCATATACTGTACTAACATATTTCTGGTTATAAGCCTTATAACTATAATAGTTATAAGTACCTGTAACACCAAGCGAAAATTTTTTGGTAATTCTACAACCCAGTAAAGGGGATACGTTTACATAAGTAGTATTACCAAACCATGCCCCAAAGTTGCCGCCTAAATACAGCCTATCTTTTAATGAAGGAAAATCAGCATTTGTGTTTCTTTGTTCGGGTAAATTATCATGAGGTTTTGGTGATAACGGTGCAGTTGCAGGCGTTTCTTGTGCATTCATTATTACAACAAACAACATAAATATGGTACACAGGCCTATTTTCATTCTTTTATTTCTTCATAGTCTACATATTCAGCATCCTTTGGATTATAAGTAGTTTTTTGAGAATTGGTATAATTTATAAATGTTTCCCCTTCTTTATGTTGTTTGGTTGTTGTTTGGTTGTGATTAGTCCTTTTTTGGGAAGTAGATTTAAATAAATTATAAATTTTCCAAACCAACCAAATCACAATTATAGTCCAAATTATATCTCTCATTAGTCGCTAAATGAATCACAAAGATACATGATTTATACTTTACAAATTGTAATTAACAATAATTGAGGAAAACAAAAAACCCTTTCAGAATTTTGAAAGGGTTTTTTAAAAAGGCTAATTAATTATTGCGCCTCAGTATTATCAGGAAGTTCTTCTGAATTTTCTTCACCTGATACTTGAGGTTTGTACACTGGTTTATTAGTTTTTGGTGCATTAGGATCAACATAATCCCAACTTACAATACGGAATACTGTACGACGATTCTTTTGGTGCAAAGCTTCTTTTTCTTCTTTTGTTTTAGCTTTTGCAATTTGAGCATCAGTAATTAATAATTTTTTCTCGCCCCAACCTTTAAATTTCAAGCGCTCAATAGGAACTTTTTTCTCATTCACTAAGTAATCCACACAAGATTTAGCACGAGCTTCTGATAAAATTTGGTTCTTTGCATCTGAACCACGACTATCTGTATGTGATTGTAATTCTACAATAATAGTTGGGTTATCCATTAAAGTTTGATATAAGAAGTTTAATGAATCTTTAGAATTTAATGGTTTACGAGTATCGTTTGATTTGTCAGTTCCAGTAGGATCAACTAATAATTCGGCTTTACCTAAAGCATATAATACCGCAGGGAAACGAATTTCTGCTTTTACAGGTGTAAGTACGAAATCTTTCACAAAGTCTTTTGATTCGTTTTCATCTACAGTAGTTAATTTACCCATATCCTTATTAGCTAAGAAACCTAGAACAAATGTTTTAGAAACAGTATTTTTATCTGTACCTACAGTTACTTCGTAAGTAGTATTTTCTTTTAGTTTAAAGTTGTATTTACCATCATCTCCTGTTTTAAATTCAAACATATCTCCATTTGAACCTTTTAAGTGAATAAAGGCATTTTTTACCGGCTCATTAAACTCAGCACTCACTACAGTACCATTTAAGTTAAAGAAAAGTGGAGGTAGAATAAACGAATAAATATCGTCACTTCCCTTTCCACCTTCACGATTTGAAGTAAAATATCCTTTCACTTTTTTACCTTCGTAAATAATACCAAAATCATCGCCAGCCGAATTCATTGGGTATTTTAAGTTCTCAGGTGCTTTACTAAATTTACCACTGGCATCTTTTTCTGTTTTAAATATATCTAGGCCACCCATTCCTAAATGATAGTTTGAAGAGAAGTATAAAGTTTTATCATCTTCAGCGATAAAAGGATACATCTCATCACCTTGAGTATTAACAGTTGGGCCTAAATTTACAGGTTGTCCCCATGATTTAGACTTTTTATCATAGGTACTCATCCAAATATCAGCACCACCATATCCACCTGGCATTTTAGAAGTAAAATATAATACATCACCTTTGATATTAATAGAAGGGTGAGCAAATGCCACTGTATCAATGTTAAAGTTTAATAATTCAGGTTCAGCCCATGATGGTCCTTGTTTCTTACAAACATAAATTTGGCATTTTAGTTGTTTCCCTTTAGCCTCAGGGCAACGTGTCATAAACATTACATCTCCTTTTCTAGATACAGAAACAGAAGCTTCATTCATTTTAGAAACAATTGTAGTTGCTAATTGAGCAGGAGTACTCCATTTACCATTTTTATCTAATTTAGCTTCATATAAATCTGAGTGATTTTGACCATTTGTAACGTCAATACTTCCGTTAGCTCCTTGACGAGTAGAGGTGAAAATCAAACTGGTATATTTTTTATCTGCGTATGCAGGGCTAAAATCAGATTCTTTGGAGTTTAATAACACCATATTCTCAACCTTTATACGGGTTTCTGGTGTATTTTTAGCATCTTTCCATTGTTGAGCTAATTCACTTGATTTAACACCGTTTTCGCCACGTACATCTGAAGGTGCTAATTTTTTATAGTTATTATATTCAATAATAGCCTCCGGATATTTTTGTTGAGCTTTTAAAACATCTGCTAAGTTTAAATATACTATTGGATCAGCATATTTAGCTTTAATAGCTTTTTGATAATATGTTTCTGCACCTTTTAAATCATTAATTTTATGGTAAGAATCACCAGTTCTGTATAAAATTTTAGATTTAGCATCTGCCTTTTTTACTTTTGTATAAGCTTGTTTATAAAGCTCAATCGCATTAAAATATTGATTATGAGCATAAGCATTATCTGCATCTTTTAAATAATTTTTTTGTGCAGATGCCGAAACAACAAAAGCTAAAATAGCTGTAGTGGATAGAAATAATCTTCTTAAGTTTTTCATAGTTAAAATTTAAACTTTATAAGGTGCTAAGATATATATTTTTTTAAAACTGCAAAAATTTTGAACATTTTTTTCACTATGATAAATTTCAGTTAAATCAGATTCTTAAAGTTACAGCAAAAACTCTCACCTCAAATTACTTAAAGAATCTGATAATCAAACAATTGTACAATTTAATTTAACGCAAATTCAACATTTCACGGTATTTTGGTAAAGGCCAAGTAGCATCATCAACAATAATTTCAAGTTTATCTACATTATAACGAATAGTTTCAAAAAATGGCTTTACTTTTTCGCAATATGCATGCGCCTGCTTTTTAGCATTATCTAATTTATTCGCTTTTTTCCTTTCTTCAGTCATGTCAATAGCAGCATTTCGAATAATGGACACTCGTTCGCTAATTTCTTTAATTAAATTAATTTGTGTTTCAGAGGCAGTTTTAAATTCAGTAGCTGTTAAAATCGATTTTAAACCTGTTACGTTTTCAATTAAAGATTTTTGATAATTGAGAGCTGTAGGTATAATGTGGTTATTAACTAAATCAGCGAAAATTCGACTTTCTATTTGTATCTTTTTAGTGTAAGTCTCCAAGGCTATTTCATAACGAGCGTCTAACTCTCTATGGTTTAAAATTCCCATATTTTCAAACAATTTTTGCGACTTTTTAGAAACCATGGCATCTAATGCTGTTGGAGTGGTAGGGAAATTATTTAATCCTCTTTTCTTTGCCTCAGCCTTCCATTCGTCGCCATAACCATTACCTTCAAAACGAATTTTTTTACTTTCAATTATGTATTTCTTCAAAATTTGGAAAATAGCCTCGTCTTTATCAATATTCTTCTCAATTAAGGCATCCACATCTTTTTTAAAAGC
>JADLER010000179.1 GCA_020846025.1 Bacteroidia bacterium
ACACCTGTTTCGCCTTTGCTTCTTTCTCCTTTTACGCCATACTCGGCAATAGTCATTATGATTGTTTCTTCAAGTAAACGTAAATATTTATGAATATCGGTGAAGAAATGATCTAAATCTAAAATAGGATAACCTACTAACTGACCAGGCCCATGATAGGTAATATCCCCACCTCTATTTATCTTATAATAATTTGCCTCTTTCTCCTTCAGTTGTTCTTGATTAATTAATAAATGAGAGGTGTCGCCACTTTTACCAAGTGTATAAACATGCGGATGTTCTACAAATAAGAGATAATTATGGGTAGATGTTTGATGATGAATGTCTAAATCTCGATTGGCAATTTTTTGTTGGATTGTTTTATTAAAAATTTGTTCTTGATAATCCCAACATTGCTTATAATCAATAAGACCTAAGTCCTGAAAAAGTACTTCCTTATTCAATGTAGTTAAAATTTAATACCATTAGCACTTAGCTAATTCATTCTTCAACTTTGTAATTACGTTTACTTCTATTGGGTCAATATTTTTCAAGTCAGCTAAGTAACAAGAAATCCAATCGCCTATATTAATCAAATAAAAAAACTGTTCGGTTTTAGTTTTCCCTTTGGCTACTATATCTATAACGGAACTACTATATTGACTAAATAATGGTTTACATAATTCGTAACGCTTAATCGTTCTTTCATAATCAAAAGAAGTTCTAAATGTTACTACAGCCAAATTACTATTCTTCTCAACCCAACCAACTAATTCGTTATGATTCATTTCGGGTAATGTGTGATGCCAGCAAAGCATTTTGCTGTTTTCATTTATTTGCTGGCGGAAACGAACAGCAGTACCTTCGCATGTGCCTAACGAATAAATTACAGTTAGTTTTTGAAATAATTGTTTAGCAATTTTATCCGCTTCTGCTTTAATAGAATGATGTTCGGTGTTTAAAAGCGTGATAGCATCTTTTACTTGCTTTAAAAAATCTGTTTTTACAAAACCATTAAACTGAATGATTTTAATGAGTTGAACTAAAGAATAACCGATACAAGAACGTGGTGGATGACCACCAGGAATAATTATGGTATCGTATTGATGCTGTTTAGCTATTTCTAGAATTTGCCCACCACTTGTAACACACACAATTTGAGCTTTTTTAGCAATAGCTTGTTGCATAGCCGAGATAGTTTCTTCGGTATTGCCGCTATAAGAAGATATAATTACTAAAGAATGGTTATTAACAAACTCAGGTAAAAAATAATCTTTATTAATGATAACAGGTACAGGGCACTCGCTTTGAATAAGTTCGGCCAAGATTGTACCACCAATCCCAGAACCACCTAAGCCCGTAACAATAATATTTTGAATGTGTTGTTTTTGAGTTAAAACAGCTTTATCAGCAATATCTAACGCTTCTTGTAATTGGCTTGTAAATCTTTCAACTAAAGTCTTCATATAAAATTATAATACCGTAAAATTAACGAAAAAATTGAAGATTTATTGCCATAAGCTTAGAATCCTTCAAATTGCCTAACAGAATTTATCCATTCCGAGGGTACTTCTACGGTTTGTCTAGTGTCGTAATTCATGCATACTAAGGTGCTTTTTCCAAAGGCGGCTAAGTATCTTAAATATGATTTATTTCAATAAAATCATTGGAATTTATAATTCCTAATTTACAATCACTAAACGGTATTGGTATTTATTCCTTGATGAATTTAAAAACCTTTGTTTTTAGTTGTGTAGATTCAACTCTAATAAAATAAATTGCTGGAGCTAAATCATTAATACTGATAGAGGCCTGATTGTTACTAGATCTCAAATTAACCGACTGCGATGAAATCAATTTTCCTAATAAATCATAGAAATTAACCACAGTAGTTTCATCTTTGGCAATATTATATTTTAAATAAACTTGGCTGCCATTCGAAGGGTTAGGATAAAAACTGTATGTGTTTTCTTCGGTGAAAGTTGCACAATTATTTGTTGCTTGAATGATATTGTAATAACGCGCTTGTTTATTAAAATCTACTTGTTTTAACCGATAGTAAGCGTTAAGTGTTGAACCATTAGGGTCGGCAAAAGTGTAATGCTTAATTTGCGAACTATTTCCACTGCCTTTAACTGCACCAATGCTTGTAAAATTTACACCATCTGTACTTTTTTGTATCTCGAAATAATCGCTGTTTGTTTCTGTGGCTGTTTCCCATTTTAGTGTAGTGGTAGTGTTTTCGCATACAGCATTAAAGCTCAACAAACTTACTGGTAAAGGAGTAATGTTGTAGTTAATAGTAGCAAGCGTAAAATATTTTTGAGTACCAGAAAAAATAATGCCCGAAAACTCTACTCGACCTGTATTTAATGCCGCCCCAGAATACACAGTAGCATTACTCCAATTAACTCCATCATCGTCAACTAATACGCGCAGGTTGCTAATTGGCGTATAGGCAAGCAATATAGACGTTTCAAAGCCAATTGTTACAGCTGGCGAAGCGGCTGTTTTATATGTATTTGAACCACCTATTCCTCCAAAATTAGTAGCCTGTACTTTCCAAATACGTTCTAAACGAGCGTCTATACCTGAAGGTAAATTAGTAGTTGTGCTTAAATAATTACTAGTGCAAGGTAAACCATTATTACCCCATACTAAAAAAGCTTTATCATTACCAAATGTAGCAGTGTTTGCAGAGTTCTCAGTAGCAATACTGGTTAAGCCTACTGTAACTGGTTCGAAATTATTAACGCTAATTGATTGTTTTTTGTTTAGTTCAGATATATCATCTCGACCAATACCTGCAATATCATTATTATATCCAACATTGGCTGTTTTATCCCAAATTACGCTTCCATCGGAAGCTACATAATTATAAGTTGAGGAAGTGCCCGTGTTGCCACCTCTAGTAATACCATATTTAATAGATAAGTAAGTTTCAATTTTATTAATTTGAGCTGTTGTTAAAAATGTATTGTAAGTAAGAACTTCGGCAATGCTATTGCTACTATATTCTGATCCTCCACTATTGGCACCTAAT
>JADLER010000180.1 GCA_020846025.1 Bacteroidia bacterium
ATTCCACAGCCAATAATAAGCAAAGAATTACCAAAATCTGAAAATGAAGCGTTTAAAGAATGTGAAATATTAACATATCGCTTAAATTATGTTTTAATGGATGCTGTAGAAATTATTATGGAATTAAAGCCAGATGTATTAGAAGTGGCAGGAAGAAAAGTATATCATATTGTTGGCAATGGATATTCAAAGGGTACATTTGATTGGTTCTTTAAAGTACGCGACCGTTATGAAACGTTTATGGATAAAGATGCTTTGTTGCCTTGGATGTTTGTAAGACGTGTGTATGAAGGTGGTGTAACAATTAACCAAGATTATAAATTTAATCACTACACCAATAAAGTAGATGTTGGCGAAGGCGAAAAAGTAGATATTCCTGCTGGCACACAAGATATGATTTCGGCATTTTATTCGGCACGTACTTTAGATTTAAGTAATGCTAAAGATGGGGATATATTTACCATAAATAGCATTGTAGATAAAGAAATTTGGCCTTTAAAAATTCGTTTTGTAGGTAGAGAAAAAATTAAGTGCGATATTGGTACTTTTAACTGTCTTAAATTTAGACCCATTGTGCAAAAAGGACGTATTTTTAAAAGTGAAGACGACTTAAATGTGTGGATTACAGACGATAAAAACCGTGTGCCATTGCGCGCTCAAGCTAAATTATTAGTTGGTTCTATTAAATTAGATATTACGGGTACTAAAAATTTGGCTAACCCAACTTCCGAAATAAAATAAATACATATTTTTAAGTCAAATAACGTAAAACACAATAATAATAAGTAATATTGCGTTATTTGAGCATTGAAAAAAGGTTTCTTATATCTTTTAATTTTTTGCACCTTGGTCTCACAGGCACAAATAGGTGGTACCAAAACATTTAGTTTTTTAGACTTACCCGTACCAGCTCGTTCAAATGCCTTAGGTGGTGCAACTAATGCTATATGGGATAAAGACATCAATCTAAGTTATAGTAATCCTGCCCTATTAAATCCTGGGTGTTCAAATCAACTTTCACTAAATTATGTAAACTTTGTAGCTGATGTAAATTATGGCAATGTAATGTATGCCCGCCAATTCAAACACTATGGAGTTTTTAGTGCCGGATTACAATATTTTAATTACGGAAAATTTGAAGGAAGAGATGAATATGACGAGAAAACCAAAAATTTTTCGGCAGCTGATTACAATCTGAATTTTGCCTTTGCTAAAACTATCAATAAAGACAGTACATTTTCTTTGGGCGTAGGACTTAAAACAATTTATTCTCATTATGATACTTATTATTCTTTGGCGAATGCCATAGATGTAGGTTTAACTTACCACAATAAAAACCAACTCGCTATTTCATTAGTTGCTAAAAATTATGGCAAACAATGGAAAACATTTTCAGAGAATGGCCCAAGAGAAACCCTACCCCAAAATGTACAACTTGGACTTAGTAAAAAAGTTGCTAAAGCTCCGTTTAGAATTATAGTAATTTATGATCAGTTACTAAAATGGGATTTAACCTACAACGACCCACAAAATCAAGCTTCTAATATTGACCCTTTTACCAACAAAGAAATAGTAAAAACCAAAAAACAATTACGTAACGAAAAAATAAAAACAGGTTTAGATAAATTTGGCCGCCATTTAATTTTAGGTACCGAAATTTTATTTGGAAAAAACTTTACAATTAGAGTTGCCTATAATTATCGTAGAGGAAAAGAATTAGCACTGCCCGATGTAAAAAAAGTAAACGGCTTATCGCTTGGATTTGGTTTAAAAGTTTACAAATTCCATTTTGATTATGCTTATTCAAAATACGCCTTACGTGGAAATGCTCACACCATAGGAATAATGGTAAAACTTAATGACTTTTCTAAAAAGTAATTTAATTCAAATTAGCCTTACGAAAATATATATCTAACTTTGTGCCATGAAAAATTTTAATGTAAGAGTTTATGGCATTTTAATTCATGAAAACCAACTTTTAGTCTCTGATGAATTCATAAAAGGCATGAACATTACCAAGTTACCAGGCGGTGGTTTAGAGTACGGTGAAGGAACGATTGATTGTGTGATACGTGAATTTAAAGAAGAACTCAACCTAAATATAAAAGTAGTATCTCACTTTTATACAACCGACATTTTTGTAAACTCCGCCTTTAGTCAAAACAACCAAGTAATCAGTATTTACTATATAGTAAAACCTCAACTAATAGAAGATTTAGACACCCTAAATTCTTTACTTAAAACTAAACCATTTGATTTCGATAAGAAAAAAGAAGGTGCACAAGCACTGCGTTGGATTGAATTAAAAAACATCTCAGAAAATGATTTTACCTTTATAATTGATAAACGCGTGGCTGAAATGTTAAAGTTAAATTTTTAATAGTATCATACTTTTATATTAAAATTTAATACCGGTGCAGTTTCTTTACAATTTTCTTGCATTTGAAAGTTGAATATTTTATTACTTTACATCATAATAAAAAAATGATAAGTAATCTATAATCATCAGATTGAAAAATATGCAATTGCCTTCTCTTCAACCTCTAAATTTTGTAATTTTTCTGTAAAAATAAATTGATTTAAGTCATTGTTAATAAATTAGATATGTGGTAACTTTAATAATAGATAAAAATTTATAATTTAGCTTAACCACAAAAACTAAACACATGGTATTGAAATATACATTTACGTTTTTACTATTAAACTTATCTATTTCATTATTTTCTCAAATTAATCAAGGTGGATTTAAACTTGATGATGAAACAGAAAATACTACCATTTTACCCGATGTGTTATTAAGTTTTGATGCAGTGTGTGATAGCAATCGAGTAGATTTAACCTGGTCATCAAATACAGAATTGAATAATAATTTTTACGTTGTTGAAAAATCAAAAGATGCACTAAACTTTGAATCTCTAACCACAATTAAAAGTTTCGGGAATCATAGCAATATCATTAGTTATTTTGAAGTTGATTTTACACCTTATGAGGGTATTTCTTATTACCGACTAACTCAAATAAATGAAAAAGGAGAAGTTTTATCTTCAAGAGTTTTAAAAGTAAATACTAGTAAACAACCTCAACCGTTATATCAAAATCTAGCCTTAAATACAAGTAGCAACATTGTAGAAAACAAAGAAATTTTGGTTGTACTTAGAAATGAAAAAGGAGAAGAATCTTTCTCTAAAATTAAATACGACACTAATCATAATTTTATTCAAACAGAAGATAGTAATAAATTAAATTCTGGCGCTTATACCATTGTTGCCTCTTCAGACAACAATTTGTTTAGTCAAAAACTTTACGTACGCTAAAGAACCTATTTTAATTTTAAGCCTTTCTTAAAATTTCTTATCTTTGGAGTCTAATTTTTAAGATTATGGCTACTTTAATTATATTCCGACATGGACAAAGTGTATGGAATCTTGAGAACAAATTTACTGGCTGGGTTGATGTTGAATTATCCGAAAAAGGCATACAAGAAGCTAAAAACGCTGGAGAAAAACTAAAACCCTTCAAGTTTGACTTAGCATACGCATCTGCTTTAAAACGCGCGCAAAACACCCTCAATTTAGCATTAGAAGTAAGTAATCAATCTCATGTACCTACTACATTTAATGAAGCTCTTAATGAAAGAATGTATGGCGATTTACAAGGCTTAGATAAAACAGAAACTGCTCAAAAATTTGGCGAAGAACAAGTGAAAATTTGGCGAAGAAGTTATGATATTGCCCCGCCCAATGGCGAAAGCTTAAAAGATACAGCAGCTAGAGTTATTCCGTACTTTGAAACAGAAATAGCCCCAAAATTAAAAAGTGGTAAAAATATTGTTATTGCAGCTCATGGCAATAGTTTAAGAGCCTTAATAATGTATCTAGAAAAAATGACGCCTGCTCAAATTTTGGAATTTGAAATCGGGACAGCAGTGCCTCGTTTATACGAGCTAGACGAAAATTTAACCGTATTGAAAGCACAAAACTTATAACATGGCTCAAGAATTCATATCAAAAAATAGCAAAACCATTGCCATTGATTTTGATGGAACTATTGTGGAACACGAGTATCCAAAGATTGGAAAAGAAATGTTATTTGCTTTTGCTACCATAAAAGAATTACAAAAAAAAGGGCATAAACTTATATTGCACACTTATCGCACGGGGCATTTATTAGATGAAGCCGTAGAATATTGTAAAAAAAATGGCGTAGAGTTTTATGCTGTAAACAAAAATTATCCAGAAGAAGTTATTACCGAAGACACACCAAGAAAACTAAATGTAGATATTTTTATTGATGATAGAAATGTGGGAGGATTTTTGGGTTGGAGCACCGTGTGGCAACTTTTACATCCCGAGGGTGGCGATTTTAACCATGTTGTAAAAAACCCAGAAGCACACAATAATTTCAACACTAAAAAATCCTTCTTTCAAAAACTTTTTGGAAAATAAGCCTTATGATTATTTTAAAAACCAGAGAAGAAATAGAACTTGCACGTGAGGCCGCTCTTAGTGTTTCCAAAACCTTAGGTGTAATTGCCAAAGAAATAAAACCAGGCGTTACATCGCTTTACCTCGATAAATTAGCCGAAGAATACATCCGCGATAATGGCGGTGTACCCGCTTTTAAAGGCTATGGCGATAAACGTAATCCTTTTCCAGCAACACTATGCATGTCATTAAACTCAGCCGTTGTTCATGGTGTTCCTAATGATAGACCACTTGAAGAAGGCGATATTATATCTGTAGATTGTGGCATTATTAAAAATGGTTACGTAGGCGATCATGCCTATACCTTTGCTGTGGGCGAAATATCACCAACTGTTAAAAAGCTATTAGACGTAACAAAAGAATGTTTGTATATTGGTATAGAACAATTTAAGCAAGGAAATCGAATTGGTGATATTGGCTTTGCTATACAACAACATGCCGAAAAACATGGTTATGGTGTAGTAAGAGAACTTTGCGGACACGGTGTAGGAAAACACCTACACGAAGAACCAGAGGTACCTAATTATGGAAAAAGAGGTACAGGCCCCATGATTAAAGATGGTATGGTAATAGCCATAGAACCCATGATAAACATGGGAACTCGTAATATTAGGCAACTAAAAGACGGTTGGACAATTTTAACAGCCGATGGCAAACCATCTGCTCACTTTGAACATGATGTAGCTCAAATAGATGGCAAACCCGAAATACTCTCTACGTTTAAGTATATTGAAGAAGCCTTAGGTATTTAATAACTTTCTTATAAAGTTAATGATTAATTTTTTGGCAATTTCATATAAATTTATTTACTTGCATAGTTTTTAAAAAGCAACAAACATTTAAAATATGACGATGAACATCAAAAATTTAAAGTCTAATGCAAAAGTAATCGCTTTAGGATTAGCGTGCGCATTACTTTATTCTTGTGGCGAATCAAAAACCACAGAAACAGAAACTGGTGATGACTTACCGGATACAGATACTGTAAAAGCAGTTGCTATTAATGTAGGTGGAAAACTATTTAGTATTCCTTCTCCAATCCAAACCGCTCTTTTAGTTCAAAAATCAGGTATCAACTACGATAAAAGTATCTTAAACCCTGGTAATAAAAATGGAGAATACACTTCTGATTTTTCAAGAGCACTTAATTTAGGGATTTATGGCGCTGATTTGGGATATGTAAGTATGTATAACCAAACCCAAGACGCTTTAGGTTATTTAACCGCTTTAAAATCTTTAGCTGATAAATTAGGCGTTTCTTCAGCGTTTGACCAAACCACCATGAAACGTATTAACGATAATATTTCAAACAAAGATAGTATGTTGGTATTAGTAGGTTTAGCTTATCGCGCAAGCGATGCTTACTTAAAAACTAATAAACGTACTGAGATTAGTAGTTTAATCTTAACTGGTGGTTGGATAGAAAGTTTAAACTTCTCATTAAATGCCTATAAAGCTAAAGCAACAGATGAAATTAAATACAGAATTGCTGAACAGAAACAAGCATTAACTAGCATTATAGATTTATTAAAATCTCATGAATTAGCCGAAGCTGCTGATTTAATTAAAGATTTAGAAGATTTAGCAAAGGTATATGAAACCATTACAACTAAATATACTTTTGTAGAACCTACAACTGATGAAACTAAAAAAGTAACGTATATTAATAGTACAACTGAAATAACAGTTACTCCAGAACAATTAAACGAAATAGGTGCAAAAGTTACTGCACTACGTAATAAAATTATTAATGTAAAATAAACCCACAAATACCTTTTAATACAATGAAAAAGAATTTATACAAAAGCCTTTTAATTATATCAATTGTAGGTTTATCAAATGTAGCCAAAGCTCAATGCGACTCTATAGCTAATATTTGTGCTAAACATATTATTGCACAATTTATATCTGATGGTCAATCTTACCGTTCGTTATTATTAAACTCCGAGGAATTAGCTGAATTTCACACTACTTTCTTTGGCGAAACAACATACCGTATTGCTGCTTGTAGTGGAAAAACAGATGGTAATTTAATTTTTAATATTTACGACCAAGACCGTCACTTATTATTTACTAATAAAAATTATGCTAACGCTCCATATTGGGATTTTAAAGTAAAATCTACTTTAGAGTGTACGATTGAAGCCCAATTAGATGCAAACAAAAATGCAGGATCTGGTTGTGCGGTTATTTTAATTGGATTTAAACAGAAATAGTTAAAATAATTAGCTCGAAATTTAAAAAGGATAAAGTTGAACTTTATCCTTTTTTTTATTACATTCAAAACATGAAAACGATATTATCTTACTGCCTTATATTTTTATGGTTTTGTAATTTTGCACAAGAACCATGTGCATATCATTTAAGCCCATACGCCACTTCTATAGAGGATCCAACTACTACAGTATCTGGAGAAATGATGGAAGTGAAAATTAAGAACAACTATCAAGTACAATTTATAAAAGTTGATAAAAAAAATTATTTAAAAATAATTGTACGAGATAATTTAGGATTTGGGAAAACTGGTTCCTTATTGCTACAGCCCATTAAAAAGCAAATTTATATTAAGTCCGCTAAACTTCATATCATTGATAAAAGTTCTGGTTATTTCATTATTGACCTAAACAATTCAAATTACTTAAACAGTATAAAAGATTATGGTTTAAATAAAATAATTTTTAATGAAACCGTTGAATTTAGTATTCCAAAAAACGACTCGGAACAGATTAAAAAACTTGCTGAGTGTTTCTTTGACATAGTAAAAGATAATATTTGGCCTAAAGTAAACAAGTTATAAGAGGATTAAAAAAATAGCCCCACCGAGGCAGGGCTTAGAAATCTTCGGCTTATAGCCTTATTGTGATTTGCGAAACAAAGGTAAATGATTAAAATTAAAAATAAAAATATATGAGTAAAATTTTTGGACTTGATTTAGGTACTAATTCGATAGGTTGGGCAATACGCAACGCTAATCTATCTGAAAATCAAATTGAAAAATTTGGAGTAATAACATTTAATAAAGGTGTTGGGGTTGGAAAAACTGGTGAATATTCATACGCAGCAGATCGTACCAAAAAACGTTCAACACGAAGATTATATCAAGCTAGGAAATATAGATTATGGGCTACTCTTGAACATTTGATAACAGAAGGATATTGCCCACTAAGTATTGACGACTTAAATAAATGGCGACATTACAACAAAGAAGAGGCTATAAAAAATAATAATGCAGGGCGATTGTATCCGATTTGGAATACTGCGTTTGATGCATGGATAAAATTAGATTTTAACAATGACGGGCAACCTGATTATACAAGTCCTTATCAGTTAAGAAAAGAATTAGCGACTGAAAAATTAGATTTTAACAAAGAAGAAAACCGTTTTAAGTTAGGGCGTGCTTTGTATCATATCGCACAACGCAGGGGATTTAAGAGTAGCCGGAAAGGTACTGATGATGCTAAAGAAAAAGAAATCAAAGACGATGGAGCGTTGGATTTGCAATATTCTGAAAAGAAG
>JADLER010000181.1 GCA_020846025.1 Bacteroidia bacterium
AATGCCATCACAGCTCTCATCATTCATAGTAAAAGTATAACATCCATCTGGCAATGTAACAGTATCTCTTATCAGTGCATTTACAGGCACATTTAATCTACTATATACAATATTTCCTAAATCATCTTTTATAGTCCAGCTTGTTTCACTTAAACTGGCGTTTGAACCACTAGCAGATGCATTTGCTTTAAACTGTACAAGAAATTGATTAGGATAAACTTTTACTGAATTATACGTAGAATGATAGCTGTTATTAAATAAGTTTTCATCGCCATTTGTACCATTTACAGAAACAATACCAACTGAAAAAGAGTTTGTAGGATTTCCATTATAAAGTGGAAGCGATGCGCCAAAATCAATAATCGTATCTTTTAAGAAAGGTAAATTACCTACCCAACTATAAGTGTATGAGGTTGCTCCAACAAGACCATAATTAAAAACCACTTGTGTTAAAGGATTCGTTCCCACATTTTTAATTTTAACTTTTGGATTAGCACAAATGGCATTTGCTCTTGCATAATTAGGATCAACCGTTGGTGCCACAATATCTTCAATTGAAACATCGGTTAAAAAACTTGGATTAGCATAAGTGATTAATTGAGAAGCGATGCTATATCCTCCTAAATTACTTTGAGTAGGCCCGATGTATGGTTCCATATCAATATCTAATGAAAATGTAGTTGCTGGAGAAGTTAAAGAGGTTATATCATGTTTTATAGGATAAACTTCCTGTCCCGGACACCAATTCGCCCTTTCAAAGAGCCAAGTTCCTGTTTGAGGAAAGATATCATTTAAACCGCAATCACTCTTCCACAATTGTTTTTGAGAGGTTACAACGCCATTTACTTTTAGTTGATAATATTTACTACAAAATTCACTACAATCGTTATCATCAGCACCATGTCCACTAATTATATTTTTCACTACAGATTTTGTTGCAGGAGCGTTATACTGAAAAGTTTTTTCAGTTAAATGATTCTCTATTAAGTTAGTACTACTACCATAAGTGTAATATCCATTATAAATATTTTGAACTGAAAGTGCTTCCATTGCCGGAGTTCCTTCTATTAGTTCGAGCTTAAGTGTTAATGTAAAACCCCATGAATAGCCTTCGTACACATATCTAAAATCTAAATTACCCTTTAATATACTAGCATAATCTGTAACATCTATGACGAAATCATGAGTACGATTTGTATTAATCCAATCGGTAGCATAAGGTGTTATAACCCTTGCCATCTCCACTGTATCTGAAGCTGGAGGTAATGCAAAAACTTTAGTTGTATAATCCCAAGAGCCACAATATTGTGTTCCTGAAGGACAAGCATAACGACCTAAAATATAATGCATCCGTATTTTACGATAAGTTTTTCCACTAGGTAAAACAGCACTCGTATCGTGATTACCATATTGAGTTATCTTTCTTAAATTCCAAATTGTTACCCAAGTTGTATCACCAGGATTTGCTAATAAACTAAATGATAATAGCTGAGCGAATAATAATGCAAATACAATTTTTCTCATAGTATCTAAAATGTTTTAGCAAATATACGATATTATAATAATACCCAAGTTATTTTAACTTGGGCATTATCGGAAAGCTAACTAAAATTAGGATAATTTTTTTAAAGCATTTCTTAAATTAGAAATTACATCTTGTACATCTGAAACTTTACAAGTACCAACTGACATACGGTACCAAGGGGAATTATCATCTGCACCAAAACAATAAAATGGAACAACAGCCAATTTTGCCTCATCTAAAATATATTTTGTAATATCCTTAGTGGTTGCTAGTATTTTACCTTCAGAAGTCTTCATACCATGTAAATCAAATTTAATTGTAAGGTAAATAGCTGCTTGAGGTGGTATAGCGTCAATTTTATACCCTTCATTTTTTAACTCTTGAAATCCTTTATAAAAACCTTCAAGGCGAACACTAATCCTATTTTTTTGTTCAACTAAAAATTTATCGTAAACAGACAAATCAGCTAAAAACTTAGCAGAAGCTACTTGTTCTGCCTTAGGTGCCCAAGCGCCAACGTGAGTCAAAATAGCTTTCATTTTATCTATAACATATTTAGGCCCCATACTCCAACCTACTCTTACCCCAGTAGCAGCAAGCGATTTAGAGATTCCATCTACAAAAACAGTATAATTTTTCATTTCTGGTCTTAAAACAACGGGATTGTAATGTTGGGTATTGCCATGAGTTAAAGCCCAATATATTTGGTCATACATTAAATATACTGGCTTAGTCTCTAATCCTCTGCGTTTGTTTTCTTCTAAAATTAAATCGCAAATCTCTTCTAAACCCTCTTTACTAAAAACAGTTCCAGTAGGGTTTTGTGGCGAACATAATGCAACTAATGTTGCATCTTGTATAAATGGTTTAATATCTTTTGCCGAGGGCATAAAGTTTTGTTCGGGAGTAGCCTCAATAACCACTGCTTTAGCATGATTCAAATAAGTGTAGTGATTATTATTCCATGATGGAACAGCAAAAACTACAGTATCATCAGCATCTACTAATGCTCTAAAAATACTATAAATAACAGGACGTGCGCCTCCAGCAATTAAAATTTCATCGTTTTTATAATCTAAACCACCACGCTCTTTTAATAAATTAGAAACCGCATTTCTTAACTCCAACATTCCATCTGCTGCTGGATAATTAGTTTGATCATCACTATAAGCATCTACGATGTATTGTTTTAATTCGGAAGGAATTGGAAATTCTTTAGGATTAAAATCTCCGATAGTGAGATTATAAATTTTTTCTCCTTGCTTTATTTTCTCATTTACCTCTCCAGCCAATTTAATAATTTCTGAACCAATAATGTTTTGTGCAAGTTTTGAAACTTTAGAAACGGAATTTTGAAGTGTAGTACTCATAATTAACTATTTTTTTTGAAAAGTATATATAAATGTTTGTAAAACAAAATATAATAGCATTTAATTTACCAAGATAAAATTAACCATGACACTTATTTATCTGAGAACACAAAGAATTATAGGAGTAAAGCTCCTACAAGTATATCTTAAAACTAAATTTTAGTCTCACTTAAAAATCACATAAACTTAATTGCATAATTAAATATTTCTAAGCACTTTTTTTCAACTACATCATACAAATATTTAATAAATCCTAACACATTAATCGCTCAATAAATCAAATCTTATCTCTATATTTACAACTTATTTAAACCTATTAATACTTAATGAAAAAACTCTCCATTTTAGCTCTAGTTGTTTTAACGATTAGTGCATGTCAAAACAGTAATAAAAACACCTCTGGGTTTGAGATTAAAGGAACTTTAACTAACTCTAAAGGTGAATCCATTTATCTCGAAAAATTAACACAAACAGGTGTAACTGTACTAGATAGTGGTGTTATAAATGAGAAAGGCGAATTTTCATTAAATCAAGCCTCTCCTACTTTAGGTTTTTATCGTTTAAAAATTGATGAGTCAAACTTTGCTATGATGGTAATAGACTCTGCTCAAAAAATAACCATTACTGGTGATGCTAGAAACCTTGCAAATACATACAAAGTAGAAGGCTCACCAGATACTCAACTATTTTTAGAATATAATGATTTAGCACAAAAACAAAAAGGACGTACTGATTCGTTAGAAAACATCTTTAGAACAGCCATGGTAACCATGAAATTAGATTCGTTAAGAGCCGACTCATTGTCTAAAGAACTACAAAAACCTTATGAAGAAATGTTGAAACAATATAGCGATAAAGTAGCTAAAAAAATATCTGAAAATTCAAGTTCTTTTGCCTCAATTATGGCAGTTCAGCAATTGCGTCCTGAAGATTATCTTTCTGTTTATCAAACCTTAGATAAAGGCTTAAGTGCCAAATATCCCGACAATAAAGATATTAAATCGTTTCATGGAATGGTAAAACAAACCGAAATGATGGTGGCTCGTACAAGCAGTATTAAGATTGGAAAAGAAGCGCCTGAACTTATCTTACCAATGCCAAATGGTAAAGATTTAGCATTATCATCATTAAAAGGAAAAGTGGTGTTAGTTGATTTTTGGGCAAGCTGGTGTGCACCTTGTATGAAAGAAATGCCAAACGTAAAACGTGCCTACGAAAAATTCAAAAATAAAGGATTTGAAATATTAGGTGTTTCATTAGATAAAGACAGAGATGCTTGGTTAGGTGCTATTTCAAAACTCGAACTTAAATGGCCTCAAGTAAGTGATTTAAAATTTTGGGAAAGCGAAGCTTGTCAAGTATATGCAGTACAATCCATCCCATTCACTGTTTTACTCGATAAAGAAGGCACCATAATAGCCAAAGATTTAAGAGGTATTGAATTAGATAAAAAACTAGAAGAAATTTTAAAATAGATTATTGCAAATAATGCTAAAAAAATCTAGTTTAAATACATTTGTAATTATTTTAATCACATCATCACTTTTTGGTCAAAGAAATTATTTTCAACAAGAAGTAAATTATACTATAAATGTTTCATTAAATGATGTGAAACATGAACTGAGCGCTTTTGAAAAAATTGAGTATATAAATAACTCATTAGACACTCTTCATTTTATTTACTTCCATTTGTGGCCTAATGCCTATAAAAATAAGGAGACGGCACTTGCCAAGCAATTATTAGAAAATGGTGAAACTACCATGTATTTTGCAAAAGAATCTGATTTAGGCTATATTGATAGTCTAAACTTTTTAATTGATAACCAATCAATCAAATGGGAATATGATGCAGAACATATTGATATTTGTAAATTAATCCTTAATCAACCTTTATTGCCTGATGACACCATACAAATCACTACACCTTTTCATGTTAAACTTCCTTCAGCTAAAATATCAAGATTAGGACATATCGACCAAGCTTATGCAATAACACAATGGTATCCAAAACCAGCAGTTTATGATAATAATGGCTGGCATCCTATGCCATATTTAAACCAAGGTGAATTTTATAGTGAGTTTGGTTCTTACGATGTAAAGATTACTTTGCCTCAAAATTATGTGCTTGCTGCAACTGGCGATAGAATTGATGCCCGAGAAGAAATCTTATGGCTGAATAAAAAGGTTGCCGAAACCGAAAAGATGAGTGAAGAAAAAAAATACTCAAAAGACAATTCATTCCCTCCATCGAGTACAGAGTTAAAAGCA
>JADLER010000182.1 GCA_020846025.1 Bacteroidia bacterium
GTTTATCAATAAGTCAAAGATACAATTTGAAAGCAAATCACAACATAACCTCATTTCTATTATTAACAGTACTAGTTGTTTATCAATAAGTCAAAGATACAATTTGAAACCGACTTTAGGAGGTTCATGAATACAAAATTCTTAAACAATCATGAGATGAATAAAGCAAATCACAACATCCTAAACTCATGGCGTGTATAAATGTAGGTTGTTTATCAATAAGTCAAAGATACAATTTGAAAGCAAATCACAACTTCGCTAAAACATTGTGAATTGACTAACACGTTGTTTATCAATAAGTCAAAGATACAATTTGAAACCGACTTTAGGAGGTTCATGAATATAAAAAATCAAATCACAACTTAATCATAGTCTTGTGTTTCTTGTTTTAATAGTTCTTGTTTTGCATCTCCGCTCAAATCAAAATCCCAAACATTCGTATTTATGTTTGGCTCTTTGGGTTCGGTTGCTTGGCTCAAACGTGCGGGTAATTTATCGTCGGTTTGTTCTGCCATAGGTGTGGGTACGGGTTCGGTAATTTCTACGGTATCTCTTTTTGTTCGGTAGTTTCTTCTTCCGTAATTGTTTTAGCTTCTTCTATTTCGTTACTTATTTGCGTATTTTTTGTATTTATTTTTTTTGTAAATTTGTATCGATACAAGTTACTAAAGGTAGTTTGTCCGCTTTAGTGTAAAACCCTGCCCGGTTCATCCTTTGGCAGGGTAACTTTTTTTCTATCTTGAAAAAAATTAATAGCCAAGTTTTGTTTTGTCCTAACCATAATCGGCTAACGGCTACAAAATAGTTGTTTATCAATAAGTCACTTTAGGAGGTTCATGAATACAAAAAATCAAATCTAATCATAAGATGAATAAATCAAATAACTGTGATAACCTACTTATTAGAAATTACATATCGTACGAACTTGCTACAAAAAAAGGCTACAATAAAACAGCCTTTTTTTTGTAGCTGTAAACACCTCATTAAAATCTCAAATTAACACCAAACATAAAATTAGTAGGTGCTGCTGGCGATAAATAATTGGATGAGTATAATTTTCTTGTCCCAGCATCCGTCATATAATAACTATAATTATAGCCGTTGTTTTCATACAATGTGTTTGCAAGATTATAAACTACAGCTATTAAATTAATCTCTTTAATTGCATTTGTATGTATTGTATAATTAATTCTAAAATCTGTAACTAAATAGTCGTGCATCATTTTATCACTACTTTGAGTATTATCTAAATATTGTTTACCAACATATTTGTTTAAAATGGTTAGCTCTAAATTTTTAATTGGTTTAAATGTAATATTTGCAGCTGCAATGGTATTTGGTGAAAATGAAATATCGGTATTTTTATACTCTATAGAATCTTGTCCATAAGTATCGTAATCATCAATGTATTGTTTAAATTGTTTTACTTTGTTTTGAGAAAACGTGATATTGCCATTAAAGGAAATATACTTTGTGATATTAGCATTAAGTTCTAACTCTATGCCTCGGCGATAACTTTTATACACATTAATTCGGTTATAGGCTCCTACGTCATTTATTTGCCCATTTAGCACCAACTGATTAGTATATTGCATATTATAAAAATTAGCAAATAGATTTATATGCTTAAAACGTTGTGTAAAGCCAACTTCTAAATCTTGTAACTCCTCTGGTTTAGGACGTGAGTTACGACTTGAGTTTACAAAATCATCTCTATTTGGTTCTTTACTTGTCATAGCAAAACTTGCATATACATTCGTGTTTTTTGTAACTAAATAATTTAATCCAATTTTAGGATTAAAGAAGCCAAACGATGTTTTAACTTGTTGTTGAAATACTAATGATGTATCGTACCCATAAAAACTATAGCCTACCTGGCGGTATTGTAAATCAATAAACGTCGTTAGTTTGTCTATTGGGCGAAAAGTTGTTTTTAAATACACATTACCATCTGTTTTGTATGCACTATTATCGTAATATCGTGGTTTATAATTATTAACATCAGCAAACTGTGCCCAAATTACCTCACCAAAATGCTTACCTGCATAATTATTGTAACCTCCTCCTAATACAAATCCTAGTCGTTTAGTTGTTTGGTAAGTTAAATTAGCAATACCTCCACCAAAATCATTGTCAAGCCAACGTCTTCTTATTAAATCAGTTCTTGTAATCGTAGTTAAACTATCAATTTCAACATCAGGCATATTATATTTATTCAATCTTTGGTTTTGTTTATATTGTTCATAGTAGCCTTGTCCTTTTGTATAATGTCCTGTTATATTTAGTGTGAGTTTACTATTAAAAGCATGAATAAAGTGCAATTGATAATTATCTTGTTTATAATTATCTGTTTCGTTATCATAATACTTTACATTGCCATTGGCATCATAATACTCGCCACATGAGTTATAAGTTCTGTTTCCATTATTTATACTATCTTGTAAAACATAATTCCATGCTTGATATGTTTTTTCCTGTCCACTAAACATGATGGCTTTTATAGAGGTTTTTGCTGTATAAAATCCTCCAGATAAATAATAGGAATATAAATTAGAACTTGCTCTATCTACATATCCATCACTCACAATACGCGAAGCTCTTGCATCAAAAGTAAAATGATTATTTAATAAGCCTGTTCCAGCTGCTATGGTGTTTTTCATGGTGTTATATGAGCCAAAACTATTATTTATCTGCGCATAGGGTTTTTCGTTTAGCTGATTTGTTTGCATATTAACACTTGCGCCAAATGCACCTGCTCCATTGGCGGAAGTACCAACGCCACGTTGTACTTGAATACTATTTGCCGACGATATAATATCAGCCATGTTTACAAAAAACGTAGCTTGACTCTCTGCATCATTTACAGGTACACCATTAACAGTAATATTAATTCGTGTAGCATCACTACCTCTTATTCTTAAGCCAGTGTAACCCACTCCATTACCCGCATCAGAATTAACAACAACCGAGGCCATTGTATTTAATGCGTATGGTAAATCTTGACCAAGGTTTTGCTTATTTATCTCATCAGCACTAATATTTGAATGGGCAAATGCCGAAGTATTATCAACACGTGTGGCATTTACCACTACCTCATCAAGCGATTTATCGTGTTGATTTAATGTGATTTCTATGGTTCTATTTTCAGATAATACAATTGTGTCTTCTTTGGATTTATAACCCACACACTTAGTTTGTAATACATAAGTACCTGGTTTTAAGTTAGAAATTTGAAATAAACCCTGTGCATTAGACTGGGTTGTAATAAATGAATTTTTGACACCAATTACTGAAAATGGAATTGGATTTTTTTCTACATCTGTAACAACACCACTTACATTAATTTGTGCAAGTGATGCAATTGCGCACGACAACATTAAAGCAGTTGTTACTGTTTTTTTAAGAGTACTCTTTTTCATTGTTTCTTTTTTTTATGTTAATAATAAATAGCGCAAGGGGATGCGATATTTTTTTTAACTATTTTCCCTACGCAGGCATTATCCTGATCAGGTGCATACAACCTTGTGTTTGGCACTTAGTTGTAATGGGTATAATCTCAGCTTAAAACTTTTAAGAAAAAAGTGCATTTCTTAATCACTCTAAGCACCCCTAAAGATTCGAAGGCAAATGTAAATAATGATAGAATTAAATGCAACTAAGACTTCAAAAATAATAGTATCTAAAATTGGAATTATATTTTTGAAGTGATTTTTTTTAAAATCTCGTGTTATGTTTGCTAATTCATAAACTGCATTTGTAAATGCAGCGGAGTGGAGCTTAATTTTTTTTTGCAAATTTTATATTAAAACAAAAAGTTTTATAAAAACTTGAGCTTTAGTTTTTGTTCACCAAGTAAAGGTAAAAAAAACGCCCCAACTTTAAAAAGTTAGGGCATTAAGTATGCTTATTTATGTTTTTAGAATTTGGCTCTAATCTTACGAACCTTACCTCTTTTCTTATGACTAAAGAAATGTCCATAACGTCCTCTGTAAAAACTCGATTTCCCTCTTAAAACATAACTATAGCTTAAACTCATTGTCATAAAAGCATCTTTGTGGCTTTTGTCTCCACGCTTTTGCCCCCAAGTATGCGAGTTATATAAACCTGCATTGTCTTTGGTAATTGGCACCCCCAACTCCGGTGTGCGTAATGATAAACTAGGGTCGCCCGACATGCTTGGATCATCAGGATAGTTTCCACTAATATCATCTAAGTAATCGGTAAATGTAGTGCGGTAATTTAACTCATATCCTATGCGGTGTTTTTTATGTATCGTAAAATAAAAACCAAGCCCTGCTGGAATCGAAAAGCCCACAGGAGAGTATGCTTTTCCTTCAGTATGTAAAGGACGTAATTTTACCCATTCGCCATTTTTATTTGCTTTTGGGTTCGAGTAATATCCACCTACACCTGCAAAAAAGTAAGCTCTAAATCCGTTTTTATAACGGTAAGTGTTTCCTAAATCATTATCTTCATAAAAAAACACTTGACCAGTTAACTCTAAGGTTACCATATCGTTTCTAAAGTTTAAGTTGCGGGCATTACGTGCTGGGTTAGTTGATAATTTATCATCGCCTTCAATACGTAAATATTCGGCGCCTAATTTTAACGACACCTTTTGATGTACTTTATAACGTGCAAATCCACCCACATTCCAGCGAGTTTTAGCTAACTTCATATCAGCCACAAAATCGCGGCGTGTTTTTTCTTTCCCTCCAATATCACCCAAATAGTTAGATACACCCACGTTAATTCCATAATCCCAAAGCCATTGTGCCTTAGCTGAAAAGGAAATTATTGTAACAAAAAGTAGTAAAAATATTTTCTTCATTGTAAAAACTTATGTTTAAGACATACAAAAATAATAAAATCTTTAAATTAGCAACAAATTTTTAGCAAAAATGATACCAATTACTCAATTATTTAACATAAAATACCCCATTGTGCAAGGTGGCATGATATGGTGTAGTGGCTGGGAGCTGGCTTCGGCAGTATCAAATGCAGGAGGATTAGGACTAATAGGCTCTGGCTCAATGTACCCAAACATATTGCGAGAACAGATACAAAAATGCAAACAAGCCACAAATAAACCTTTTGGTGTGAATGTTCCTCTACTATACCCTAATATCGAAGAACATATCCAAATTATAATAGAGGAAGGTGTAAAAATTGTATTTACATCGGCTGGCAATCCTAAAACATGGACAAAACACTTAAAAGATAAAGGAATAACTGTTGTGCATGTGGTATCAAACGTAAAATTTGCAATAAAATGCCAAGAAGCAGGAGTTGATGCGATAGTAGCAGAGGGTTTTGAAGCAGGTGGACATAACGGACGAGAAGAAACTACAACTTTAGTGCTAATTCCACAAGTAAGGCAAGCTATTCAATTGCCACTCATAGCGGCAGGCGGTATTGGTTCAGGAAAAGCCATGGCGGCCGCTTTTGCATTAGGAGCAAATGGTGTTCAAATTGGAAGTAGGTTTGTTGCAACACACGAGTCGTCGGCACATCTTAATTTTAAAAATGCAATTATTCAAGCTAAAGAAGGCGATACACAATTAACCTTGAAACAGCTTACACCTGTTCGATTAATAAAAAACGAATTTTTTCTAAAAATTGATGCCCTCGAAAAACAAGGCGCTAACCTTGAAGAGCTAAAAGAAGCACTAGGACGTGGCAGAGCTAAAAAAGGCATGTTTGAAGGTGATTTAGTAGAAGGTGAACTAGAAATTGGCCAGGTTTCGGGGAGTATTAACAGCATACAAAGTGTAGCCGAAGTTATAAATGAAATAGTAGCAGAATACAACCACACTATAAACAACTTACAGGCTATGCTTTAATTTTTGTATTTTAGCCATCGCTTTCAGGGTGTTTCTAACTCTGCTTTGAATGGCTGGTGGCTCATCGGCTAATGGCAAATGAGTAATTAATAGCGTAAATTCATTTAATAATTCGGGATATTGTAAAGCAATATGATAAGCTACTGTAATGGCAAAAGTACGCACCGCAATAGCTTGGCTAGGGTTTGTGAAGTACTTCATACAGGTATCAAACATAAAACTTTCTTGATTACTTGGTACTGGATGTTTTTGATAAAGTCTTAGCGTGTTTCTAATAACGCCATTGTGCAAGCCCTCGCGCTTTAAGTTATTTATTAATGTTTGATGATACCCCGCAATGCAATCATAATCTATATCGCTACAATGTCCTAAAACCCACATAGCTCGGCTACTCAACAAAGCATCAGTATCCATTGCAAAAGCTATTAATTCATCTATTAACTGATGTTTTAAAATATACAAAGCCAATTGGGGTGCCTTAAAAGTTCTAATATCGGCTGTAAGTTCTGCTTTTAAATTAATTTGTAACATCATCTAAAGATTCAAAGAGCTAAAATTACAGTTTTTAATTTCAGATGATTATATTTAGTCTTTTTTAAAATACCTTTTTTCAAAAAAATCTGTTTTAAACACATGAGTATAAGCATACCTTTTATAGAAACACAATCGGTAAATGAAATAGAACAGTTTCAAACAAAAAAACTACGTGAGTTGTTACAATACACTCAATCTCATTCTGCATTTTACAAACAACATTTTGCCAAATACCAAATTAATATAGATGAAATAAAAACATTACAAGATTTACAAAAAATTCCTCCTACTACCAAAGACGATTTATATCATTACAACCAAGATTTTATATGTGTTACGCCCGATCAAATTATTGATTATGTAACAACCAGTGGCACCCTTGGTGATCCGGTTACTTTTGCCTTAACCAACAATGATTTAGAACGTCTTGCTTATAACGAGCATATTTCTTTAGCTTGTGCTGGTGGTAGCAAACACGACATATATCAATTAATGACTACCATAGATAGGCGCTTTATGGCGGGCATGGCTTATTTTTTAGGCATTAAACACATGGGCGCTGGTGTTATAAGAGTTGGAAATGGCATGCCCGAGTTTCAATGGGATACTATTAAACGATTAAAACCTACTATTGCCATTGCAGTCCCTTCATTCTTAATTAAACTTATTGAATTTGCCGAGGCAAATCATATTGACTACAAACAGTGTAGTATCCAAAAAATAGTGTGTATTGGTGAACCAATACGTAATACTGATTTTAGTTACAATACACTTGGCAAACGCATTACCGAAAAATGGCCTGTAAAACTATATAGCACCTATGCATCTACCGAGATGGGCTCAGCCTTTACGGAGTGTGAGTTTCAAAAAGGCGGGCATCATCATCCCGAATTATTAATTGCTGAGTTTTTAGATAACAACAACCAAACAGTGAACCAAGGCGAAGAAGGCGAACTTACGGTTACTACATTAGGCGTGGAGGGTATGCCCTTAATTCGTTTTAAAACCGGTGATATTTGTAAAGCACATACCGAACCTTGCCCTTGTGGAAGAAACACTTTCAGAATTAGCCCTATCATAGGTAGAAAACAACAAATGATAAAATTTAAAGGCACTAGTTTATATCCTCCTGCCTTATATGATATACTCAATAATGTACCTTATGTTAAAAATTTTATTATTGAAGTATTTACTAACGACCTAGGCACTGATGACATTAAAATAAATATTGGTGCTATTAATCCACCAATCGATTTTGATAAAGAATTAAAAGACCATTTTAGAGCCAAATTGCGCGTAGCTCCAAGTATCGAACTACATAACCCCGATGCACTTGCTAAAATTCAAAACCCTGAAATGAGTCGGAAACCTATTACATTTATTGATAAACGATGAGAGCCTTTAAATCTGAACCACCTGCACACATTAGCGAATTTGCTAAAGAATTTAACTTTGATAATTTACGTCCCTATTATGATAGCGAGGTAGAACCAATTATGCAACGCATGGCGAAAGACCCTTTGTACATGCAACTAATGAGTTACTTATGGAAAGGAATCAGTGAAGACGAGGCGATTCAAAAAGCTAAAAGTGTAAAGTCTATTGCTAATTTTCAGCATTACTACATGTATGAAGCTATTTGGAAAATTGTTGATTTCTCATCTACAGGTTTAAGTTGGAGTGGCTTAGAACACTTAGACAAAAATTCATCTTATTTATTTATTGCCAATCATCGTGATATTTTATTAGATAGCGCCTTATTGCAAATTATTTTAGTAAAAGAAGGTTTTGATACCAGTGAAATTACCTTCGGCTCAAATCTAATGGAAAAAGGTTTTATTACTGATTTTGGCAGAATGAATCGTATGTTTACCGTTACGCGCGAAGGCACCGCCAAAGAACTATATGACATATCAAGACAACTGAGTGCCTACATAAGACACACCATTGTAGATAAAAAAACCAGTGTGTGGATAGCACAACGCAATGGACGAACAAAAGATGGGAATGACCTTACACAAACAGGCTTACTAAAAATGCTGAACATGAGTGGTGGAAAAGATTTTGTGAAAAGTTTTAAGGAATTACAAATTGTGCCACTCAGTATTAGTTACGAATACGAACCCTGCGATGCTTTAAAAGTTCAGGAATTATATTTATCAAATTTACATTCAAAATATATAAAGGCACCTGGCGAAGATTTGAATAGCATTGTAACTGGTATTACACAACCTAAAGGAAAAATACA
>JADLER010000183.1 GCA_020846025.1 Bacteroidia bacterium
AACACTTCAACCACTGCATTAAAAGAAGTAGAAGCATTTAGAGTTAAAGAACAAGTAGAAGAACTAGCCACAAATTTATACCATACATCATCGTTATTGTCTCCAACACATGATGATATAGGACTTTCAGTAGCCTCATAGGTATTACCCACAACTGTAGAAGTACAAACACCAGTAGTACTTGAAGAAATAGCAATAGCATTTAAACAATCGTCATTAGCAGGAGGGTTGGTATTATATAAACATAAAGAGAAGGTTGTGGTAGATGGATTAGAACTAAAATAGTCAAACACTCTTATATAATAGGTGTTCCCAATGGTTAAACCAGATAAATGAGTAGTTTCAACGCCCCCAGCAAACGGATTATTATTAACACAGAATAAACTAGTTAAAGCCCCACATGAACCAGAAAACACTTCAACCACTGCATTAAAAGAAGTAGAAGCATTTAGAGTTAAAGAACAAGTAGAAGAACTAGCCACAAATTTATACCATACATCATCGTTATTGTTTCCAACACAAGCAGACTCAGCACTTTGGGTGGCCCCTGCTGTATTGCCTACTACCTGATTGCACACCCCTGCTGTATTAGATGTTATGGAGATTGCGGTGCTGCAATCATCATTTTGCGCATAACTTTTGAAGAGTAAGGAAGTAAAGAGTAAAATAAAAAATAATATGTTTTTCATAAATTAATTAAATGTATAGCTAAGATACATCTTTTTAATTAAATGAAATAATCCAAATAAACTGAGTGGGATTACATCATAAATATACATGTTAGCAACATGCATATTCCTAAAATATAGGAAATACCTAAGGTAAGAAATCCAACCTGATAGTGTGATTTACCTTTTAAACCAAATCCAATAACATAAGCGCCTAGTAATAGTGATACTAGTAACCAAGCGATTGCAACAATAATATAAGTTGTCATGAGATATTTATTTATGATGTTTTCTGTTGTTAATTTCTTTTTGTAGTCGGTGTAGCTCATCATTTACCTGTCCGTTGATAGAAGTGTTTTCTTCCGAACGGCGGATGAGATAAGGAATGGCTTTTTTAACTTCACCATATGGCAGATATTTAGAAACAGGATATCCAGCATTTGCAAGGTTAAATGTAATACCATCACACATACCATAAAGTTGTGAGAATCGCACTTTATTTATATCTGTTATATGATGTTTTTGTATTAAATCGATAGCTAATTTTGTACTATTGTAATTGTGTGAGGCGATACATGTGTAAATGGAGGTATGATTTTGAAGACAAATTTCAACTGCAGTGTTAAATGACTTATCAGTTTGTTCTTTAGTATCAAATACAGGAGATTCTCTTTTTTCTTTTAAGGCAGTTTCTCTTTCTTTTTCTACATAGGCCCCTCTTACTAATTTTATTCCAGCTAAATATCTTTTTTGTTTGGCATTAGTTATAAGCTCTTCTAAGTAATTGAGTCGGTCTTTTAAATACATTTGTAATGTATTAAACACTACTACTTGTTGTGTATTGTATTTTTCCATCATGTGTTCGGTAATAGCATCAATTATGTCTTGCATGTACCTGTCTTCAGCATCAATATAAACAATCACTTGATGTTTTTGTGCTGCGTTACAAATAGCATCAACGCGTTCCAGTAGTTTATCAAATCTAGGATTATTAACTGGAAATATTTTATTATTTATTTTACCTAAAAAATCTGGATCTTCTAATCCTGTAATTTTTACACTGATATAATTTCCAGGACATTCTTTTCCTATTTTAATTACATTCTCTAAAATAGTTTTGGCATTCAAAGAAAAAGCCGTTTCTGTTTTTTCACCCTCTGAAACATAATCTAAAACAGATTTTACGCGATATGAATCTAAATAACGTATGAGTTTAAAAGCCTCATTGATATTTTCTCCTGCACAAAATAATTTATAGATTGTTTTTTTAATTAGAAATTGAAATGGAAGGTTGTATTTAACTATGCCGTTGGCACATGATTTTAATAAACCTAATAATACTGGTTTTTGAAGAGTACTAAAAACAAAATGTGTTAGTTTTAAATCAGCATTACTCTTGTAAGCATATGCTGTTTTTAGGTCATGTAAATCAACTGGTTTCATGATGTGAATTAAATAAAAATACTTTTTTTAGAATGCTTGAGTAATTTATAAGCAATAATGCTTAACGAAACAAATAATCCAAAACCTGCAATGATAAAGGTTATGAAGTAAGGCTCGAGTGAATCCATCATTTTACTATAACTTGATTGAGGGTTGCTGAGTTGCCAAAGCCCTTTTTTAATACCTGCTATATTTAATGATGTCCAAAAAACGATAAGGCTTATTTGTAAAAACCAAAAAACTCTATTTAGTGTTTTGATAGAAATTTCTTTGTATAAGTCGGGTTTTAAAAACTCAAAACAAGCTGCTAGCAAAATCATAGTATTTATTCCTATGGTAGTGCCCATTGCATGAGCTACGGTAACGTGTGTGCCATGCGTGTAGATATTAATAGCTGGTATTGAGAATAAACAAGCTTGTCCCATATTAATAAACACCCAAATATCTGATGCCATGATAAATTTGTAAGGGAAATAATGGTAGTGTTTTTGTATATCGCTCACTGCACCTTTCCAATTATAAATAATTTTTACAAAGAATATCCATTCTGTCATGCTTACTATGTAACCTATATAGCGAATGTATTTTTCGGTTGGAAGTGTGTAGATGTGGTGCCCCCAATTAAACATTAGATTAAATAAACCTAAAAAATACATTGCAAATGCTAAGTTGTTTTTTCCTATTTTTTTAGTGCCTGAAATTCTATCCATTAAGAAAAATGCTGTGCCATAAATCATTTGATTCCATGAACCTACTAGAGAGCCATTAACTTTCCATTGAATGGTCATGTCGGTTACAAAATGTTCTCTGAAATAAGGGAACAGCCAGAGGTAATTTTCTAAAAAGGTAAACAAGAAAAAAGTTAAGCCAGTAAGCCACATCCACATATATACTGGCCATTTGCGCACATTATTTATATGACTATAGAAATTACTTAAGAATAACAACCAGGCTATAGCAATAGGTAATGCCCACACTGGATTGAACTCCCAGTATTCTCTACCTCCAAATTGATGAGTGAAATACGAAATAAAAATGCCAATGATTGAAATTAGCCATAATAGCCATTGCATAATAGCCACTCGATTTGTTATAGGCCTGTTAGTTACAACTCTTAGCCCATTATATACACATCCTGTTGCGCCTAAAATAATCCAAAACATAGCTGAAGAAACATGAAGAGGCCTTAAAGAGATAAAACCAATAGAATCTTTTAAAAAGTTTGGATATAAATAAATAAAGGCAGCTAGTAACCCAAAACCTAAGCCTATAAGCAACATGATAATGGCTGTAACTAGAAAAAGATTTCCAATATGTATTTTATTTAGTTTCATATCGTTCAATCATTCCAAAGTTTGTATTTTCAAAATTTCTAGGATCCGCACTGCCACTCGCGTTGGTAGATTTTAAGAAATCAATTAGTTCATGCGTTTCTTTTTCGGTTAATTGAAATGCAGGCATTTGTTTGGTTCCTGTTTTTAGCATTGCTTTTACAAGAGCTTCACCTTTCCCTGTTTGAGACAAAATGTTTGTTAAGTCGGGGCCAAGGTATCCGCCAAGACCATATAACTGATGACAGGCTTGACAATTGTATGTTTGCCAAACTAACTTACCGTTAGCTGCGGCTGTTTTGTCAAATCTATCATCAGTATTTACCGACAACGGTTTTAAATAAATGCTAACTGAATAGATTAAAAATAAAGCGCTAAGAATAAAAAATGTATGACGAGCTTTTAATTTCATTATTCCTACTAGTAACTTCTTTGTTCTTATTTTAGTTTTTCAAATCGAGCTTGGAAGAAACGTAAATATTTAGGTTCATAAACCATTTTCAAACCTTTAATTGATTTTCTTCTTTCATATACTGCAGCTGCAGACTCGGCAATTACATCCATGTGTGCTTGTGTATAAACCCTTCTTGGAATTGTAAAGCGTACTAACTCAAGTTTTGGGTAATAGTTCTCGCCGTTTGGTTTTCTTCCTGCCGAAACAATACCGCGTTCCATCGTTCTTACACCCGAATCTACATAAAGTTCAGCAGCTAAAGTTTGTGCTGGAAATTGATCTTGAGTAAGATGAGGTAAAAATGCTTTAGCATCAACAAAAATGCCATGTCCACCAATTGGTTTTACAATTGGAATATTATACTCCATCATTTTAAGGCCAAGATATTCTACTTGACCAACACGTGCTTTTTGATGATCGTCATTTAAGCTTTCAACAATTCCTACTGCTATTGCTTCCATATCACGACCAGCCAATCCGCCATAAGTATGTAATCCTTCATAAACCACTACTAAGTTTCTGGCTTCTTCAAACACGTCCCAATCATTAATGGCCATAAATCCACCTATATTTACAAGAGCATCTTTTTTGGCACTCATAGTAGCGCCATCGGTATAAGAACAAATTTCTTTTACAATTTGAGCTATTGTTTTTTTAGCGTATCCTTTTTCACGTTGTTGAATAAAGAATGCGTTTTCGGCAACACGTGTCATGTCATGAATGATTCGTATGCCGTGTTTTTTAGTATAAGCTCTTAATTCTTTAAGATTCTCCATACTTACTGGTTGTCCGCCTGCCATGTTTACATTGGTAGCAACACACACGTAAGGAATTTTTTTAGCGCCATGTTTTTTTACTAGTTTATCCAGTTTAGCAATATCTACATTTCCTTTAAAAGGATGTTCGCTTAATGGATCATGCGCTTCATCAATAATAACATCAGCAAAGATACCACCTGCTAATTCTTGATGTAAGCGAGTTGTTGTAAAATACATATTTCCAGGAACGATATCACCTTTTTTAATTAAGATTTGAGATAAAATATTTTCGGCTGCCCTACCTTGGTGTGTAGGAACTACATATTTATAACCGTAATATTTTTGAATAGTTTCTTCTAAGATGTAATAACTTTTACTACCCGCATAGGCTTCATCGCCAGTCATAAAAGCGCTCCACTGGCGGTCGCTCATAGAGTTAGTACCACTATCCGTTAATAAATCAATATATACATCGGCTGATGGCAATAAAAAAGTATTGTACCCTGCATCTTTAATTGCTTTTGTGCGTTGTTTTTCGGTAGTCATTTTAAGAAGTTCTACCATCTTCATTTTGTAAGGCTCAGCCCATGAGCGTTTTTTTATTGTTTTCATATCTCTATTTTTTTATTGTACGATTTAATTTTTGACGATTAGATTTTATCTAATCTTGCTGTGAAGTGTCTTAAAAATGGGGGCTCATAGGTTATTTTATACCCCTTTGTTTGATTTCTTAATTCTAATATGTCATCAAAAATATCTAACACATAATCAATATGGCTTTGAGTATAAACTCTGCGCGGAATAGCTAATCTTACCAATTCGTTGGTGGCAGGAATAAGAGCCCCTTTCTCATCATATTTACCAAACATTAAACTACCTATTTCTACTGCTCTAATACCGCCTTTGATGTATAAATCACATACCAAGGCTTGCCCTGGATACTCATTAACCGGAATTTGATTGTATAGTTTTTTAGCATCAACATAAACAGCATGTCCACCAATCGGCCACACCACAGGAACGCCTTTTGCTTTTAATTTTTCTCCTAAATATGCAGTACTTCTAATTCTATAATGCAAATAGTCTTCATCAAACACTTCGGTTAGTCCAATAGCTAAAGCTTCCATATCACGCCCTGATAAACCCCCATAAGTAGTAAACCCTTCGGAGATGATTAAAAGATTTTTACATTTTACAGAAAGTGCTTCATCTTTAACGGTTAATAAGCCACCCATATTTACCATGCCATCTTTTTTTGCACTCATTACAAATGCATCGCCTAAGCGCAACATTTGTTTGGCAATTTCTTCACAAGATTTCTTTGCAAACCCTACTTCACGATGTTTTACAAAATAGGCGTTCTCAGCAATTCTACAACCATCAATAACCATCGGTATGTGATACGAATTACAAATTTTTCGAACAGCTAACATGTTTTCCATACTAACAGGTTGTCCACCAGAGGAATTATTTGTTACAGTCATTACGATTGCAGCAACATTCTCTTTACCATGTTCTTTGATTAATTGTTCAAGTTTTACTAAATCTATATTGCCTTTGAACGGTAAATCGTTTTCAGGATTTTTTGCTTCGTCATATATTATGTCTATAGCCGTGGCTCCTGTATATTCAATATTAGCACGAGTTGTATCAAAGTGAGTATTGCTAATAAATATTTTATCTTTCCCTCCTAATATGCCATATAAAATCCGTTCGGCAGCACGTCCTTGGTGTGTAGGTAAGATATAAGGCATACCTGTTAAATCTTTTACAACCCGTTCTAAGTGTTCCCAACTCCTTGCGCCTGCATAACTTTCATCACCCATCATAATACCCGACCATTGTTTGTCGCTCATAGCACCTGTTCCGCTATCCGTTAAAAAATCAATAAATACATCTTTGGAACTAATTAAAAATGGATTATAACCTGCATTTTTTAATACATCTTTTCTATACTCTTCAGTTGTTACTTTTAAGGGTTCAACCATCTTTATCTTAAATGGTTCAGTTAGGGTTTTCATCTTTTCACTCATAATTCTTATAAACTAATTGGTTTAATATCTTCATTGATTAATTGATTAAATAAACGATTGATGTTTTGTTGTAAATTTTGAAGCAGATCTATATTTGAGGTTGGAAATAAGGTTTCGGCTTCTTTTACCTTCAGATATAAATTTTGATAATAATCTATGCCATCATTTAAGTTCTTTTTAAACTGATTAAAATAGGAGCTGTTTCGGTGCGAAAGCCCGATGATAAATTTTTCGAACTCCTTTTTTATATAATCAATATAGAGTTCGAGTTCGTTTATAAAACAGTTTGGCCTAAATAGTTCGTTTAATAAATTTGTTCTACCATATATATGATCTATCATTTGTTTAAATGTGAACACCCCCGAAAAATAAGCCAAATTAGGTCCTGGACAAATAGTAACAGCTTTTAGTTTGTGAGGTAGTTTAGCATTATTAACTAGCAATGCCGATGCGCCTAGTCCTTCGCATAAACAATCTTTTTCCATTACCTTTTCAATATGTTTATCTAAGATAGATTTATCTGTAATGGTAGATTTTAGTTGTTTGATTTTTAGGTCTTGATATTGCCTTGAAGCTGTGCAAATAACTCTATCGGTAAATTCGGTATTGTTTGATAAGAATTTTTTGTAACAAGGGCTTCCAGGTCTATTTTTATTAATACGTTGTGTACGCTGTTCCTCAGAACTACTTAATTTAAAATTATTAAACGGAACACCTAATGGTGATGCGTCGCTTAAATAATAATCTGTTTTTTTGGCCCTTGATAATTTCTTTAATGTCTCCGAATCTACATTAGTAGTTTCCGGAACCAATAAGAATGGGCTACCCCAACCAATAGAATCTAAATTATAGTAATTGAGTAAAAAATTATTCTCTTGTGCAGTACCTATGCCACCTTGAGCAGTGATTTTAAGTTGAGGCATTGTTTGAAATTGTTTCTTGCCTTTGTTTTGGATGGCTTTCTCCCATTCTTGATAGATTTCTTTTATTAACTCATCCCGTTTATTTTTAAAATCTTCTAAAATAGGGCCAAATAATATACCATCAGATACGAATGCGTGCCCTCCACAATTTATACCTGATTCTATTCTAAATTCTGAAACCCATAAACCTTTTTTTGCCAAATATTTTCCTTGAATTAAAGCTGAACGATAATCGCTAACTTTTAATATAATTTTCTTTTTTATAATTCCATTTTCATCTGGGTAAAAATCTTCAAACTGTTCGCAGTAACTAAATAATCTGGGGTTAAGTCCAGCAGAAAACACAATAGAAGATTCTAATTTACTTAGTGCATATCCACGTAGAGCAGATAGCGCATCTGAGAATTCACTCGGAAGCTCATTATCATGTTCATCATAATTGGTTTTATCCAATTTTGTCATAATATTTACGTCTATCGAACCTGCTATTATTGACTTTCTAAGTTTATCATACATTACTTTTTTATCCTTAGGATTATATAATGCTAAAGTTTTGTAGATTTGTTTTATTCTATTTGTGTCGGGCAATAATTCAAAATACTGATTAATATCAGTATTTTGTTCAAAATCCTCTAAACGTAATTTTTCTATTTGTTCTTGAACAACTTCATGTAATAAATTAAGATATGCTGTAATTCGTTTTGCCCTATAATCATTTTCTTTTTCAGAAATAAACACATAAGGTTTCCCTTCATTTTTACAAATACACTCTCTCATTTGTTCAATGAGGTGGTCTTCCATAATGCTGATAACGCTTGATATGCCGTATTTGGCGACCTTTATAGGAGTGTCAATAGTGAAAGCCAATCCCATTACGGGAATATGAAAAGTATGAACATCGTTTGAGTTCATCTTTGTTGTTTTGTATTTGAATTCGTCGCAAAGCATACTCTCTAATTAAGGACATAAATATCCGATTTAAAATCCTAATTTCATTTATGACCTTAATCATGTAAAAAGTTTGTTTCTAATTAGTAATTTTAGCTGACATTAAACATCATAGTGAGTTGAGTTGAATCATAAAAAATAAGGATTAAGCGCCATAACTTTGTATCAATAAAAACTATGTATATGAAAACAACATTTAAAGCCTTAATGATTATTGGAAGTTTAAGTCTTCTGTCATGTGGTTCATCACCTGAGGCAACAAGCAGTGATGCTCAAACCGAATCAGCAAATGTTAACCAAGCTACAGTTGTAGGACAATCAGGCGTAAAAGATGAAACATCAGCACCCAATATTGTACAAGTTGCTGTAGGAAGCAAAGATCATACTACTCTTGTAACAGCCGTAAAAGCTGCTGAACTGGTTGATGCTTTGAGTAATGCTGGACCTTTTACAGTATTTGCTCCAACAAATGCCGCTTTTGATAAATTACCTGCCGGAACTGTGGATGGATTATTAAAGCCTGAAAAAAAAGCTGATTTAGCAAGTATATTAGAATATCATACTTATGTAGGGGCTTTAAAAACAGATTATATGCAAGATGGCCAAGAATATGAAATGGTGAATGGAGGAAAAGTAAAAATAACTAAAGAAGGTGACAAAACATTTGTTAATGGAAGCGAAGTTGTAGCTTCAATTTCTACTTCCAATGGAATGATTCATGTTATAAACGATGTATTATTACCTAAATAAAAATTTTAATCAAAAAACACAAGCTGTTTTAATTTGTGTATGCTCCGCAACAAGCTATAACTTAATAAAACAATTTGCTTAAAACAATTTATACTTTTTTCATTTTTTAGTTTAAGTTTTTTGATTAAACAGAAGGCGGCCAAATTGGTCGCCTTCGTCAATTATAACTAGTGTTAATTAATTCTAAAACAATGTATCAATGATTTAAGTCATTCGTAATTATCTATTTTAGATGAAAATTTGCACAAACATAAATTGACATGGAAACCATTGAGCAAAACCAATTAACTAAAACATACACGTATTTAGAATATAAGAACCTAATAACAACTTTAGCTGAACAAAAAAGTTGTACGGGTGAACCAACAATTGAACGTATTGAAGCAACACACCTTAATGCGCAGCGTATGAAACGGATAGACAAGCAATGTGTTCTTAATCCTGAATTAGTAAATGTTTTAAATGAAATAAACGAACCAATTACTTGGTTATTAATTACAGAATCGTGGTGTGGAGATGGCGCACAATGCATACCAGTAATTGCTAAAATGGCAGAACAAAACTCAAACATTAATTTACAACTAATCCTAAGAGATGAAAACTTAACCATCATGGATAAATTTCTTACAAATGGGGCTCGTGCAGTTCCAAAATTAATTTTTATCCAAGATAATCAAGTGAAAGGCCAGTGGGGTGCTCGTCCAAAACGCATTCAAGAAATGGTAGCGGAGTATAAGAAAAATAACCCTAACGCAAGTCATGAAGAATTTGTAACAGCATTACACCTATGGTACGCTAAAGATAAAACTCAAAGTATTCAGATTGAATTTACCGAACTCTTAAAACAATTTTAAACCCTTTATGATTATGAACATGGAAAATATGATTATTACAGGAGATACCACTGTGGGAGAAATAGTAACTACAGACTTAGGAAAGGCCGATGTGTTTAAAAAACACCATATTGATTTCTGTTGTGGAGGAAAAAAAACATTAAACCAAGCTTGCAAAAACAAAGCGGTTACTGTTGATGAACTGATAGCAGAATTAAATATATATAATTCAGGCATTAACTCTAATGCTCAAAATTTTAATGACTGGAAAATAGATTTTTTAATCGATTACCTTATTAACACACATCACCAGTATGTTAAACAAAACTTACCTTTAATAACGGAATATATTAATAAAGTAGCCAAAGTACACGGTGAAGAACATATTGAATTATTAACCATAAATGAATTGTTTATGGAAGCAGCTAATGAACTTAGTGCTCATATCATTAAAGAAGAAAACGTGTTGTTTCCATACATTAAGGAATTAGTTAATAATCCTTTAAGCAGTCATAATGCTGTTATAAGCTTTGGCACAATTAAAACACCTATTCAGATGATGGAAGATGAGCACGAATTAGTTGGTAATATTTTTAAGACCATTCGTGAACTTTCGGATAATTACAAAACCCCAGTTGGGGCTTGCACTACCTATAAGTTAGCATATCATAAATTAGAAGAGTTTGAGAATGATTTGCACCAACACATTCATTTAGAAAATAACATTTTATTTCCAAAAAGTATTGAACTGGAAAAAGGCAGTAACTAGTTTAATATTTAATTCCAGAAACACCTATGTTTTCAATAGGGTGCCAAGTGGTTTTTATTTCTTGAAGTTCTGTAATAAAGTATGGGTTTTGTTCTTGTTCGTTTGCCCATTGTTTATTCCAGTGAAACACACGCTTAACATTTAATGAGGCGTTTTCTTGTATAGTTTTAGTGTAGCTTAATTCGTTATTACAATCTACAATAGCGTTTACATCCATGTGAGATGAAAAATGCGCATGTAATTCTTTTCGTGTTCCAGTTAAAATATTTACTACACCTGCCGGAACATCGCTAGTGGCAAGCACTTCGGCAAAAGTAACAGCACAAGTAGGTTTACTTTCACTTGCCAAAATCACACAGGTGTTTCCACCTGCAATGCAAGGTACAAGTACCGAAATTAACCCTATTAATGCCGAATCTTCATTAGCAAGAATAGCTACAACTCCCATTGGCTCTGGAACTGAGAAATTAAAATGTGAGCTTGCCACTGGGTTAACTGAACTGTACATCTGTTGGTATTTGTCGCACCAGCCAGCGTAATAAACAATTCTATCAATACTTAATTCCAATTCTTTTTTTGCTTGAGTGGTAGTATAACCTAGTTGTTTAAGTTCTTCTAAAAACTGTTCTTTTCTTCCTTCTAACATTTCGGCAATACGATATAAAATCTGACCACGATTAAAGGAAGGGCGTGTACTCCACGATGAGAATGCAGAACGTGCAGCGACAACTGCATTTCTATAATCTTTACGAGATGATAAACTTACATTTACAGTCATATTGTTTTTTAATTTTAATGGATAATATCTTCCGCTCTCGGTTCGCGGAAATTGTCCACCAATAAATATTTTATATGTTTTTAGAACTTCTACTCTTTCCATGCTTAATCTATTTATAGACATTAACGGGTTAAAGTTACAAGAGTAAATTTATATAATTAAAACAATTTGAACAATTATTTATTACACGGCTAAATTATTCTTTAGATTCCTGTATAAATACTAATTATATACCAATGATTGTTTATTTTTGTTACTCAACTCTTTTAAGTAATATATATGCATGTTCTATTTATTGGTACGGTTTGGCCTGAACCAAATTCTTCAGCTGCTGGTAGTAGAACATTGCAACTTATCGAATTTTTTCAGTCATTAAACTGGACAGTCTCGTTTGCAAGCTCTGCTTCTAAATCAGATTTTTCTTTTGATTTAACAGGATTAAATATTACAGAATATCATATACAACTAAACAGTCATAGCTTTGATACGTTCATTGGCAATTTACAACCCAATATAGTTGTTTTCGATCGTTTTATGATTGAGGAACAATATGGTTGGCGTGTTTCAGAATTTTCTCCAAATAGTTTAAGAGTGCTTGATACTATTGACTTGCACTGTTTGCGAATAGCCCGACAACAAGCGCATAAAGAGAAAAGAGAGTTTAATACAAGTGATTTATTGGAAATTGATATTTCTAAACGGGAAATTGCATCTGTTTTTCGTTGTGATTGTTCTCTTATGATTTCAAAGGCTGAGATGGAGATTTTAAGGAATGTATTTAAGGTTGACGCCGAGTTGTTGTTTTATTTACCATTTTTAATAGAAGAATTGCCTGTAAATTATCTTACCCAATTTTCAAACTATGAGCAAAGAATGCATTTTGTAACCATTGGTAATTTTTTACATGAGCCAAATTGGAATTCGGTGTTGTATTTAAAAGAAGATATTTGGCCAATAATCAGGCAGCAATTAAAAGACGTTGAACTTCATATTTATGGAGCGTACCCTTCTGCAAAAGTGATGCAACTACATAACGAAAAAGAGGGGTTTTTAATAAAAGGAAGAGCCGAAGATGTAAAAGATGTGATGATGAAAGCAAGAGTGTGTTTGGCTCCTTTGCGATTTGGTGCTGGCTTAAAGGGGAAATTACTTGATGCAATGTTGTATGGAACCCCAAGTGTAACCACAGATATCGGGGCCGAAGGTATGTGCGATGATTTAAATTGGAATGGATATATTAGCAATCAGCCAAATGACTTTGCTCAAAAAGCAATTCAATTATATCAAAATAAGCATGAATGGGAGTTGGCTCAACAACAAGGTGTACAAATAGTTAATCAAGTATTTAATAAAAAAGAGCATACTACTCTTTGGAATGAAAACATAAACTTTTTATTATCTAATATAGTTGAACACCGCCGCCGTAATTTTATAGGTTCTATGCTTTTGCACCATACAATATCTGGTACTAAATATATGTCGAGGTGGATTGAAGCAAAGAATAATAAAGGAAATTAAATTAACTTTTTTATTCAAATTTTGCTAGAAATAGAAATTTTGTTACATTTGACGCCTCAAAACGGTAGGTATAGCTCAGTTGGTTAGAGCATCAGATTGTGGTTCTGAGGGTCGCCGGTTCGAATCCGGTTACTTACCCAAAATAAAATCTTGTCGGTATGGCAAGATTTTTTTGTTTTTCAGTGACATTCTTTTATTAGAAGAAACTTGTATAGAAGTTTAATCTTTTATCCACAAAAACACTCTTCCATTATTTTCTAATTGTTCAAATTCCTTATGAAAAATAATGGTAAAGAAATCTATCAAGGGTAATACTCCAAATACACCTCCAAAACTTGCAATATAGCTTACTGGAACATAAGGTTTGGTACCTAAGAAAATACGATGTAGTCCTACTATACCAAAAGGGAAAGGAAAGGCAAGTATAGCGGCAATAATTCGTTTATTGTTTTGTTTTTTGTGATGAAATAATTTAGAAATTGATGAAAATGATTTTAGAGTATCGGATGGTACTTGTTCGATTGCAATAATATTGTAAGTGCTATCTATGAATGAGACAGTAACAATAGAAGAATGTGAGTATAGTTGTAATTTAAAAAAGAAACAGGTTATAAAAATAATATACCTCATTATTCTTGTTTTAATAGTTTAATATCGGCTATTAATTTTGAGACCGCTACGCTATCCGTGCCGTCATATATCCCACGAATGCGTTTTTGTTTGTCAATTAAGATAAATAATTCACTATGTAAAAACCCTTCTTCACTACCATCATCTTCTAAAGCATTTACTAAATAATCTTTGTAAGCTATATCGTAAATTTGTTTTTTTGCTCCTGTTAAGAAATGCCATTTGTTTTTTATTGCACCATAGCTTTGGGCATAAGCATTTAATACTTCTACAGTATCATGCATTGGATTTACAGTATGCGACAATAGCAACACATCACGATCATCTTTAAATACAGACTGAACAATTGACATTTGCGAACTCATTTTAGGACAAATACTTTGGCAGGTTGCAAAGAAAAAATCAGCGACATATATTTTATTTGCTATGGTATTTTCAGTAATGGTGTCGTGGTATTGATTTACAAATGTAAATGTTTGAATAGTGTGATAGAGAGTGTCTTTTCCGCTAGTGCCTCCTAGTTTTTTTTCTCCAAGAATAGGCAATAGAGCTTGTTTTTGTTTAGTTGAATTAGCACAAGAAGCTAAAAGTGTTAGGACAAATAAAGTAACAAAATTTTTCATTATCTTTTTTCTATTTTAGTATTATTCATAATTTGTATTTGTTCTTCTTTCATTCTTAAGTACTGATACTCTTCGATAAGTCTTTTAAAATCATCGGCATATCTAGCATCGTAATATCCTCGTATATTTCGTTTTTTATCAATTAATACAAATGTACTATAATCTACATGGGTTGGTTTTTCTTTAAAGTAACTTACATTTAGACTATCAAATGAACGATTGTTCCAGTATAATGAATGTATATTAGGGTTATCTATTGATAACTTTTCTAAGTCTCTTAAACAAGCCGCATCTCCAGTTCCATCACATGGTGAGACAATAACAATAGGAATATATTTTATCTTGTCTTTTTTAAACTGTATATATTCACTTAATGAAGCTAACCTGTAATTATCCTTAGCGTAACTCTGTTTAATAAAACTAACTACATATACTGGAAAATTGACTGTATCAAGGTTTATTGTTTTTAATCCTAAACTATCGTTTGACAAACCTTGAAATACCGAACCCACTTGGTAATATAAAGTATCTTGACCATTTAATTTTTTAGGACCATAATATGGCAGTTTTTTAGAGTTAACAGTAGCAAAATCTAAAATTAATTTAAAACACGCTGGAAATAAAAGAATGAGTAGAATAATAAGTTTTTTGTATTTCATAGTAGAGCTATAAATGTATATACAAACATTAATTTTTAAATTAACGATTGTTTAGGCTTTCAGTAATTTTTTCAGACAATCTCTGTTTCAGTAATTTAGCATGTGAAGTTTTAATACCAAAAAGTTTAAGCGGTTCTTTATCATCATCATTGTAAATCATTAAACTTTTGTCATCATCTAATCCTTTCAAATCTAAAAAATAAAATTGACGATGATAGAGTAAGGATTGTTGAATCTCAAATCGGTCGTTATAAACAATGGCATAGGGATTTACTATTAACCATAAACCTTGAATGGCAAATGATATTCCAGGGATTGCGGTTACAGTTCCCCAAGGATTTGCATTTATTAATAAATAACCACTTAAAAATAAGAGGGCAATTCCTATGGCTAAAACGCCTAATACAAAGACAATACTTCGTTCAAAGTATTCTTTTGGTTCGTTAACTTCAGTTTTCACAAGGCAAAGTTAAAAATTAAAATAGTTTTGTTTTTATTTATTAATTTAATTTTTTATACTTGTAAGATACGCAAATAGTAATTTTCGTAACATTTTGTAAATTATTACGTTATAATAAAATATAAGAAACACAAACAATGCTAACTATACTAAAACATAACCTAAAGAGAATTGGTTCGTTGGTGCTCGTTTTGGCCTCTGGTCATTTGTTTGCGCAAACTCTTACTATTACTGATAATCCAGTTGCTGCTATGCTAGACAGCTTGGCTAGTCAAAGAATATTAGAAAAAGCGTTAGCTAAACCTAGTTATACTAAAACTAATAAATACAAATATGCTGAAGATAGTGTTCCTCGTTTCGAAGATTTTGTATATGAAAGTAGATTAGCAAAATTAGATGCAGGCTCTCCGTTTGATTTGGTGTATAATCCACATGTAAAAGGATTTATTGAGTTATATGCAGTTAGAAAAAGAACTTTAGTAAGCCGAGTTTTAGGGCTGTCACAATTATATTATCCAATTTTTGAGGAAGTTTTTGATAAACATAATTTGCCTTTAGAGTTAAAACATTTGGCAGTTATTGAGTCCGCATTAAATCCTGTGGCTCGTTCAAGGGTTGGTGCTACGGGTCTTTGGCAATTTATGTATCCTACGGGTAAAATGTATGGATTAAATGTAACTTCATACATTGATGAGCGTTCAAGCGTATATAAAGCTACAGAAGCGGCCGCTCAGTACCTTAAGGCTTTATATTCTATGTTTGGAGATTTGCAAATGGTATTGGCTGCGAATAATGCTGGACCTGGTACTATAAGTAAAGCTATCCGTAGAAGCGGAGGAAAGAAAACATATTGGGAAATAAGACCATATTTACCATTAGAAACTCAATCTTATGTGCCTGCCTTTATTGCGGCTAATTATGTCATGAATTATTCTGTTGAGCATAATTTATATGCTTCAAGTCCTAAGAAAACCTATTTTGAAGTAGATACAGTAATTGTTAAAGAACCGATGTCTTTTGAGCAGATTTCACAGTCATTAGATGTTCCTATTGAAGATATTATATATTTTAATCCACAATATCGTAAAAATGTAATTCCTGAAGGAGGGCATACACTAACATTACCAAAAGCTAAAATAGGGGTGTTTATTTCAAACGAACAGACTATTTATGCAAATATAAAATCTCAACAAGTTGCTACTGGCTCTGATGCAATTGTGATAAAAGAAATTCAAAAAACACATGTTGTAAAAAGTGGCGAGAAGCTTAGTACTATTGCTAGAAAATATGGTGTTACTGTAGCAGATTTAAGATCGTGGAATTTTATAGGTAGAAATGGAATTAGACCTGGTAAGAAATTATTGGTATATGTAAAGCAAGATGTGTCTCAACCTGCTGTTAAAACAGCTAATCCAACTACATCCACACAACTGGCAAATAAACAAAGTACGGATTCTTTAGCTACTAAAAAAGTAGCTGAAAACACAATGCAAAAACAAATAAAAACACATACTGTAAGAAAAGGAGAAACCCTATTTGGAATTTCAAAAAAATATGGCATCAGTATGGATAAACTGATAGAATTAAATGGCTTAAAAAAGAATCCACAATTAATAATAGGACAGAAGATTAAACTGGTATCCTAAATAATATTAATAAAACTCTCTGATTTTCAGAGAGTTTGTTTTTTTGTTGTATTTGTAACTTTTATTAAGTTATGAACGTCCCACATATAATTTGACTGTTCAACAATATAATCAAGCCGTAGATTTATATGCTGATGCCTTGTATCGCTTCATATTTAAGCATATAAAAGATACAGATATTGCTAAAGATATCATTCAAGACACCTTTGAAAAAGTGTGGCGAAAGGTAAATGAGATTAATCATGATAAAATAAAATCATATTTATTTACTTCTGCTTATCACACACTTATAGATTATACAAGAAAGCAAAAGAAACAAGGAACCATGACTTTAGAAGCAGAAAGTCAGTTACAAGATCAAAAACAATATTCTGATTTAAAACACATTCTAGACGAAGCTCTAAATAAATTACCAGAAATTCAAAAAACAGTTATCCTTTTAAGAGATTATGAAGGATACGACTATAAAGAAATTGGAGAAATAACTAACTTGAACGAAAGCCAAGTAAAGGTATATATTTTTAGAGCAAGAACATTTTTAAAGAATTATATTGGAAAATTAGAAATAGTAATATAATGACGGGTATTACCATACATAATTATGAGGCCTATCTACTTGATTTAGCTGAAGGTAACTTGAGTGAAGAACATCAATTGGAACTCGAATTATTTTTAATTCAACACCCAAAGCTTAATTGTGAGTTAGATGAACAGATATCAACACGGTTAATATCAGAAGAAATACTATTTGATTCAAAGTCTTCATTAAAAAAACACAACAAAGATTTAATTAACGATGAACAATTAATTAGTTATATAGAACATCTCACCAATGAACAAGAAAGTGCATTCGTAGAGCTTAGTTGTACTAATAACCCCGAGCTAGCCCATGAACTTAAGTTGTATAAAGCAACCATTGTTGAAGCTGATAAAACGATACTATTTAATTATAAAGATGAATTAAAGAAACAACCTAAATTTATATGGTTTAATCTTGCCTCTATTGAGATTGTTTCTATTGCAGCAAGCTTAGTATTAATTATTGGGTTAATTGTTATATGGCAAAATACACAACCCTTGAATAAGATTAATACAAGTAGTGTGATTTCCAGCAGGCATAAGTCTTTAACCCATACCTCTAAAAATAATTACGTAGTACCAAGTGTGTTAAATAAAGAGCAACCTATTCTAGCTCATAAATCATTTATACATAATAAAAAGGTTTTAAAGCAAAAGCAGAGTACGTCAACAATTCATTCCAATTTAGCTATTAATGATTCAATACCTCATTTGTCATCTAATATAGAGAAGGATTTAGTTTCAAGAGATGAGCAAATTAAAAAAGAACAGGAAATAACAAAAAACACGCTTGAACCTTCCTCCACGATTGTTCAGACTATCAGCGAAACTAATGATGAACCAATGATTCAGAAATCTACTATGGGTTCAACTTTACTTACAAAAGCTAGTAGGTTTTTAAAGAACTTAAATAAATTAGGCTTAAAATCTGTTGATGGAAAAGAGGAAACAAACACCTCTAATGCTGGTTTTGCGTTAACAATTGGAGACTTAACCATCACTCATAACTCAAATGCGAATTAGTTTTTTTTAATTGTTCTCGATTATAATAAATGCTTCTAAAATGGCTAAATTGACATCTAATGTAGAGTTGTTTAAAACTGAGGTCAAAAAAACATTCTTCTTTTTTAAAATTAATTTCAACTTTGTATAAAGCATTAAATATGGCAGAGAATTTAGAAATAAAAGGTAATACCAAAGAAGAAAAATACATATCACTGATTCCTCAATTAGAATCATTATTACAACACGAAACAGATATAATTGCCAATATGGGCAATTTGTGTGCGACACTTAAATATTGTTTTAATTTTTTATGGGTTGGGTTTTATTTTGTGAAAGAGAATCAATTGGTTTTAGGACCTTTTCAAGGCCCAATTGCTTGTACACGTATTAATAAAGGAAAGGGCGTATGTGGTACTGCTTGGGAAAGAAATGAAACAATAATTGTAGAAGACGTAGATGCTTTTCCCGGACACATTGCTTGTAGTTCACTCTCTAAATCAGAAATAGTTATTCCGGTTTATAATTTAAAAAATGAGGTAGTGGCGGTATTAGATATTGATAGCGAGAACCTCAATACATTTGATAAGATCGATCAATATTTTTTAACGCAAATTATATCCATGTTAAAATTATAGGCGAATGTTTGTATTATTAGAAGATTTTAATAATCTTTGATATTTAACATTCGTCTAGAACAATGAAAATTACACGTGTATTTGATATTTTAGAATTATATAAAACGGAGTTTGTAAAACCTGATGTTTTAGCTGGTAAAATAAACAAACAGTGGCAGAAATTTAGCAGCGAAGATTTTATTAATAATGTTAATTATGTAAGTTTTGGTTTATTAGCTCTTGGGTTAACTAATAAGGATAAAGTGGCTATTATTTCTAATAATCGCCCCGAATGGAATTTCTGCGATTATGGCTGCCAACAAGCTAATCTTGTAACCGTGCCCATTTTCCCAACAATTAGTAATAACGAACTGCAATTTATATTAAATCATGGCGAGGTTACAACTATTTTTATTTCCGATAAGTCAATTTACAATAAACTAGTTGCTATTGAAAAAGAAATACCAAATGTAAAACACATCATTAGTTTTAATGATGTAGAAGGTATTCGTTCTTTTAATGATTTTTTAGAATCAGGCAAGAAAAATACTCAATCTGATAAATTAGAAGCCATTAAAAAAGCAATAAAACCAGAGGATTTATTAACCATTTTATATACATCAGGAACTACAGGAACACCAAAAGGCGTAATGATTAATCACGCAAATCTTGTATCAAATACCATAGCGTGTCAAAATTTCGCTCCATTTAATAGTACATGGAAAGCCTTGAGTTTTTTACCACTAAATCATGTGTATGAAAGAATGGTAAGTACACTTTATTTATTTAAAGGTGTTTCTATTTATTATGCCGAAGGACTTGAAACCATAGGCGATAATTTAAAAGAAATACAACCTCAAGTATTTGTTTCTGTTCCTCGCTTAATAGAACGTGTATATGAAAAAATTACAGCGACAGGAGAAAAATTAACAGGCATTAAAAGAAAAATATTTGATTGGAGTTTAAAGTTAGCTTTAAATTATGAGTTAAAAGGCAAAAATGGATTTTGGTATGAATTACAACGTAAATTAGCCGATAGGCTAGTGTATAGCAAATGGCGTGCAGCAGTAGGAGGTAAGTTAGTGTGTATAGCATCAGGTGGTGCTGCACTTAATCCAAAATTGGAGAAGGTTTTTCTGTGTGCTGGTATAGTGTGTTTACAAGGCTATGGATTAACAGAAACATGTGTGGTTGTAAGCGTGAATCGTTATGGCGAAGATAATATTAGGATTGGCACTTGTGGCCCCGTGCTTGAAAACACACAGGTTAAAATTGCAGAAGAAGATGGCGAGATTTTAGTAAAAGGCCCTAGTTTAATGTTGGGTTATTATAAAAATCCAGAGGCAACCGCCGAAGTGTTAGATGAGCAAGGTTGGTTCCATACAGGCGATGTAGGTACATTTATTGAAAATAGATTCTTGAAAATCACCGACCGTAAAAAAGAGATTTTTAAAACTAGTTCGGGTAAATACATTGCGCCATTAATGATTGAAAATAAAATTAAGGAGTCTCGCTTTGTTGAACAAAGTATGGTGGTAGGTGAAAATCAAAAATTTGCTTCTGCCATCATCGTTCCATCATTCTCTAATTTTAAGGAATATTGCCTTGATAACAACATTTCATGGACAAATAATACTGAAATGAGCCAACACCCAGATTTAAAAAAGATGATTAACGAGCATATTAAACATATCAATAAGGGGTTGGCTCCATTTGAACAATTAAAACGGGTTGCTATTTTAGATAAAGAGTGGAGCATTGATGGCGGCGAACTCACACCAAAAATGAGTTTAAAACGCCGAGTTATTAAAGAAAAATTCATTAAGGAAATAGAACAGATTTTTTCTGTAGAGAGCATTTAAAAATAATTTACCTCAATAATTTGTCCTTTATCTGATTTTTGTTTAAATTTGAAATATAATTTAATACCATTTCATTATGAAAAAAATTTTACTTAGCTCATTAGCTTGTTTTACTTTAACCCTAGGTTATGGGCAAACGCAAAAAAGTAGTAACGTAACTCCTGGGAAGTTACCTGCTCAAGGAATATCTGCAAAAAGAATGTTGTATTCTGATTTGCATAAAACAAATCCATCTGCAAAACCATCAAGTCAACCAGGCTCTGCTTGGGTAAATTATGTGGACTTTATTGAGTTAGTAGTGCCTTCAACACAAGTATTTAGTGCCATGCACTTATTTCCTGATTCTACAGTCATTTTAGGATTCGACTCAGGTAATACACCTGTTTACCCTTGGATACACAAAGCAGCTAATTACTTAGACCCAAGTTTTAACGCACAACAAACTTTTTAACAGACAAAACAACTCCATACAATGTGGATTCTGTAAGTTGTGGTTACATTTATGAACGTAAATCTAATAGTTCAATTGTAGATACACTAATTATTCAGGTAGTTGCTGAGAATACTGGATTAAATTATACCTTATCTGGTCCGCCTCAAGTGTCGTATCAAGACATTACTTACAATTATGTTACAAATGGTCTAGGAACAGGAATGACTGTTTTAAAAAATATCAAGTACCCATTAACAGCTTCTGATACATGTGCAGGTGGAATTTACAAACAAATTAAAGCTTATGCGGGATTATCGATAGCAGCAGGCAAAAAAATTGGTACAGTTTTTTCTTTTAAACCTGGGTATTCTTGGACAATAAATGATACACTTATTGGCGGTAGTTCTAAAAACGTATTCTTCATGTTATCGTCTGAACAAAACGGCGCAAATACAGACCCTACTTACTACGGTACTGCTAATGATTTTAACTCTGATTTAGATATGTCATATATACTACCACAAGATATTCGTTATAACCAAAATTCAAATGGTTGGAATGGTTATTTTATTCCAACTTACGCTTATACTACGCCGTTTGCTTATGAAACTCACGATGTTGGCTATTTAATTACTGTATTACCAACTGGTATTAAAGAATTAAATGAAAAAGGATTCACAGTTAGTCAAAACCAACCAAATCCTTCTACTGGATCTACCGTTGTAAATTATCAGTTAGCAAAAGACGCTAAATTAGCTACCTTTACAGTTACTGATATTACTGGAAGACTAGTTTCTACCCAAAGCATTGAAACTACTAAAGGCGTTCATAGCATTAGTTTATCAAATTACCATACTGGAGTTTATTTTTATACTGTAAATATTGACGGACACACTATTACAAAAAAGATGATTGTAGAATAAATTGAACTTATAATTTAACAAAAAGGCACCAAATATTTGGTGCCTTTTTGTTTGGTATAATAAAAACTTAGTGGTAAATTTGTTTCAATTAATAAAAATAACTTAACATGAAAAAAATTTACTCATTAGTTTGTGCAGTGGCTATCAGTTCACTTTCTATGGCACAAACACAAAAAACGTTCAATACGGCTTTAGCATCTCCTGCTAAAAAAGCTTCATTTGACAGAACAGTTTTAAAAGCTAAAGTAAACCCTTATGCTAACGCTAAAACAGCTGCTGGTAACGCTGGTTGGTTTAACTATGGTACAGCTGCTGAGGCATTGTATAATGTTACTTCTGTACTTGGCTCAAACTACTTATTTCCAGATTCTACTGCATTAGGAGATTTTGGTGGTACTTTTGCTGGTGCATGGGTTCACCATTTAGCTGAAGTGGTTGATTTTAATTCACCAGTTTTCTCAATGGATCCAAACACTTCTTGGGTTGGCACTAATATGCCAGCTAGTATTTATGTCGATTCAATGTCGGTATTATACGCATATACTAGAAGTGTTACTGCAGTTGATACATTAGTTGTTACTTTATATAAAGCTCCAAAATCTGGTTCTGGAATTGTAGCTACTAGTGGATTTGTTTCTAGTAATTATTTAGGTGGTGCTGATACAGTATCTTTTAAAAGATTAGGGTATGATCAAGCATCAAATGTAATAGCTGCTCAACCAAGTACTGTTACGGCAATTCCTAACAAGATGGTAGTAAAAATTCCTTTGACTGATGCTGATACAGCTATTACATCTTACAGAGAAAAAACATTTGCGTTACCAACAGCTTATGCTATGTCTGGATCTGGAAATGAATTAATTGTAGGTAGTATAATGTTTAAGCCAGGTTACGCTTACAATGCTGGTGATCATATTGATGACTTAAATGCCTTTTTCTTTACTTCTTTAGAAGAACAAGGAGCAAATACATATATGACTTTTAATGATTGTAACTATGGTTCTGTACTTTGTGATTATAGTCAATCACATATTTTACCTCAAGATGTTCGTTATAATAATGCCGCTTCTTGGAATGGTAGATTTATTCCAGCTATGGCATATACACAACCTTATGGCTTTGAGCATCATTTAATTTCATTCCATGTAACAGATGATACTCCAACTGGAATTAAACAAAACACTGTAAATGGAGCTACATTAGGACAAAACGTACCTAACCCTTACAAGGGAGAATCTACAGTTAATTATAATTTAGCTAAAGATGTAAAATCAGCTATCTTTACTATTACTGACGTAATGGGACGTGTAATTTTAACTCAATCGGTTGAAACTACTACAGGTAACCACTCTATTAAGTTAGGTACTTATGCTGCTGGTGTATATTACTACTCTTTAAATGTTGATGGTCACTCTATCACTAAAAAAATGATTGTAGAATAATATTAAAAAAATCACAAAAAAGAGTCATCTCAAAAGGATGGCTCTTTTTTTTGTGCTATTTTTAGTAACATTGCGTTTTGTTTTAAGCACTTATGGCTTCAGGATTTTTTGCATTATTAGATGATATTGCTGCCTTAATGGATGATGTTGCACTTGCAACGAAAGTAGCATCTCAGAAAACAGCTGGTATATTAGGCGATGATTTAGCTGTAAATGCCGAAAAATCTACAGGTTTTGTATCTTCAAGAGAATTGCCCGTTTTGTGGGCCATTACAAAGGGGTCTTTTATAAATAAACTCATAATTATACCCATCGTATTTTTGTTAAATGTGTATCTACCTATTGTTATAACTATAGTACTTATGATAGGTGGAGCCTACTTAGCATATGAAGGCGTAGAAAAAATCATCGATTATTTTTTTCATAAACAAGCAAATGAAGTACATAAAGAAGAAGATGAGGTAAATCATTTAGAGGCGGAAAAGAAAAAGGTTAATGATGCTATCCGAACGGATTTTATCCTATCTCTTGAGATAGTAATAATTGCATTAAGTACAGTATTAGATAAACCATTATGGCTGCGTATTTCTACCGTTTCGGTGGTGGCACTTATTGCAACTGTAGGCGTTTATGGTATTGTAGCACTTATTGTAAGAATGGATGATGTAGGTTATAGCTTAATTAAAAGATCGAATAATAAAGGAATAACCGGGAAGATAGGAAACCTACTAATTAAATCCCTGCCAGTAATAATAAAAATGCTAAGTGTAATAGGCACTATTGCTCTATTGTTAGTAGCAGGCGGTCTTTTTTTACACAATGTAGCATTTATACATCATCTTTTTGAAAACTTGCCTGAGTTTTTTGGAAGTTTAATGATAGGCTTATTGGTAGGATTGGTTGCAGTACTTTTGGTTACTGTTTTAAAGAAACTACTAAACTTACTTCGTCCAGCAAAGTAGTTATAAAAAAATAGCCCTTTTTTAATGGGTAATTCGGCTAAAAATCAGTATCTTTGCGCCCTTATATTTTAAAAAGTAAATTTTATTTATCATGAATATCTCAAAGAAAGACATTAACGCTTTAAATGCTGAATTAAGTATATCATTGGCGCCACAAGATTATGAATCGAAAGTAGATTTAGCTATTAAAAAAGTTCAAAAACAAGCTAGTATGCCAGGCTTTCGTCCAGGTAAAGTGCCTGTTGGATTAATTAAAAAGCAATATGGTAAATCAATCTTAGTTGACGAAGTAAATAAAATACTTAATGACGCATTGTATAACTATATAAATGAAAATAAAATTGAAATTTTAGGTAACCCAATGCCTAAAACAGACAACACCATAGATTTTGAAAATCAAAAAGAATGGACATTTAACTACGAATTAGGCTTATCTCCACAATTTGATATTAAGTTAGACAACTCACAAACATTTACATACAATACTGTAAAAATTGATGACGCCTTAGTAGATAAATATTTAGTAGATGTAAAGCGTAACTATGGTAAACCATCTAACCCTGAAGTAGCAGAAGCAAAAGATGTATTATATATTGATATTGTAGAATTAGATGCTGAAAACAATATTGTAGCGGGTGGTATATTTAAATCTACTAGCATTGGTATCGACCGCCTAAAAAACGAAGTGGCTAAATCAAAATTAATTGGTGCCAAAAAAGAAGATAAAATTATTTTAAATGCCAATGAATTATATGATTCAGCAATTGACAAATCAGTATCCTTAGGTATTGATAAAACAGTAGCAGAAACTTTTAACTCTAATTTACAACTTACCGTGCGTAACATTGCTCGTATGGAGGAAGCTGAGTTAAACCAAGAATTATTTGATAAACTATACGGTGAAGGAAAAATAAACTCAGTAGAAGAGTTTAGGGCTAAGATTAAAGATGAATTAGCGCTTATGTTTACTCAAGACACCGATCGAAAATTTATTGAAACCGTTGAGAAAACATTGGTAGAAAAATTAAACATTACCCTTCCAGACGAATTTTTAAAACGCTGGTTAATGGCAGTGAACGAAAAACCAATTACGCAAGAACAATTAGAGGCAGAATACCCTGCTTATGCTCGTTCGATGCAATGGAAGCTTATTGAGAATAAAATCATTAAAGACAATAACATTACAGTTACTTTAGACGAAGCAAAAGAAGAGGCGGCAAGATTTGTTCGCTCTCAATTTGCACGTTATGGTCAATCACCAGATGACCAAGAAGTAGCTAAAATTGTAGATGGTATATTAGCGAAAGAAAAAGAAGCGCAAAACATCTTCGAAAATTTATATAGCAAAAAAGTGCTTGATTTGTTAAAAAATACTTGTAAATTAGAAACCAAAGAAGTGAGTTATAATGAGTTCTTTGGTATTAATGAATAATCTTCATTAATACTTTAGCACTTTTAATTTCAACTTTTTTTGAGATACTAATGCAAGGGGTTTATATCACAAAATCGGCTAAATTCTTACCTAATCATCCAGTCTCAAACGATGAGATGGAGGACTATTTAGGCATGATTGATGGTGTGCCTTCAAAAGGCAAACGATTAACCCTACGTAATAACGGTATCAAAACACGTTACTATGCCATTGATAAAAATGGCAACTCCACACACTCAAATGCTCAAATGGCCGCTATTGCAATTAGGCAATTAGAAGATGCTACGTTTAAAATGAGTGATATAGAATTATTAGCGTGTGGTACTGCATCGCCAGATAATCACATGCCTTCTCACACGGTAATGGTACATGGCGAGTTAAAAGAGAGTAAAGCACTTGAACTCATTTCTCCCGCTGGTTCTTGTTGTGCCAGTATGCAATCGCTAAAAGCGGGTTACCTTTCAATACTAACAGGTAATTCTAAAAACGCAGTAGTAACAGGTTCTGAAAAACTTTCGAAATTTATGTTGGCACATAATTTTGAGAAAGAAACCGAGAAATTAGCTTCTTTGGAACAACATCCTATTATTGCTTTTGAAAAAGATTTTTTAAGATGGATGTTATCGGATGGCGCAGCTGCTTTATTAATGCAAAATGCACCTCGACCTGATAGTATCAATTTAAAAATTGAATGGATAGATATAAAATCCTATGCAAACCAACTAGACACTTGTATGTATGTAGGAGCCGAAAAAAACAATGATGGTACTACTACAGGTTGGAAAGATTTTACACCTGATGAATGGTTACAAAAATCTATCTTTTCATTTAAACAAGACACTAAGTTATTAGGAAAAGAAATTGTACCTGTGGGGACTAAGTATTTAAAAGAAATACTTGATAAAAGAAATTTTGACATTACAACCATCGATTATTTTTTACCTCATTTATCTTCGGAGTTTTTTAGAGCTAAAATTGCCGAAGAGATTCTGAAATATAATATTGATATTCCTCAAGAAAAATGGTTTACTAATCTTGCCAGTGTAGGAAATATTGGTTCGGCATCTATTTTTATGATGCTAGAAGAACTGATGAATTCGGGGAAATTAAAACAAGGCCAAAAAATATTATTAATGGTGCCTGAAAGCGCTCGTTTTACTTATGCTTACTGTTTATTAACCGTTTGTTGATTTTCTCATGAAGAAAGAAGACGTACCACAAGATCAATCTGCATTAACAGGTGTTACTCGTGATGTGTGCTATGTGAAAGATAAAGATGGTAAATACACTACCGATTTAAGCATAGGCTGGCAGGTAAAAAAACAAGCCTTAGATAACGCTTGGGAAGATATTAATGAACGCGTGAAGGAAGCTTTAGAACAAGTGAAAAAAAATGAAGTAAGTCCTATAGTTTATTTCATGGAATTAAAATTAATGGATATTCAGTTGTTATCAAGTTACACTGGGTTTTGGAAATGGACGATTAAAAGACACTTCAAACCTTCTATATTTAGCTCATTAAGCGATAAAAAATTAATGGTTTATGCCAAAGCGTTTGATGTTAGCATAAACGATTTAAAAAACTTTAAAGGATAATTTGAAAAGTTCTTATCAGCATATTCAAACGGCACATTGTGAAAATGGCGTTGCAACAGGACTTCTAAAATATCATGGTCTAGATTTTATGACCGAACCACTAATGTTTGGTATTGGCTCTGGTATTTTTTATATCCATATTCCTTTTTTAATGGTTAATGGAGGGCCTGCTGTTTCTTATAGGAGTATGCCTGGTTGGATTTTTAGTCGAACTAGTAAAGCATTAGGCATAAAAGTAAAGCGTAAAAAATTTAGTAACGAAAAAGATGCCTACGAATATCTAAATAATCAAATTGAAAAAGGAAATCCAGTTGGATGTCAAGTAGGCGTATTTAATTTACCTTATTTTCCGAGTGAGTATCGTTTTCATTTTAATGCGCATAACCTAGTGGTGTTTGGAAAAGAGAACGGAGAGTATTTAGTAAGTGATCCCGTAATGGAAACTGTTACCACGCTTTCTGAAACAGACATGGAAAAAGTACGTTTTGCAAAGGGCCCGCTAGCCCCAAAAGGCCATGTTTATTTTCCGGAATATGTAAAGCCTGTAAGTAGAGAACAAATTCAGAAGGCTATATTAAAAGGAATTAAACGTACCTCTTTTGAGATGTTGCATTTGCCAGGCCCAATTGTTGGAGTATCTGGCATTAATTATACTGTTCGCCAAATACGAAAGTGGCGAGATGTCCTTGGGCAAAGAAAGGCAGGATTGTATATGGGGCAAATTGTGCGGATGCAAGAAGAAATTGGAACTGGTGGTGGAGGTTTTAGATTTATTTATGCAGCATTTTTAGAACAAGCATACAACTATATACCGAACGAAAAATTTTTAGTACTATCAGATGAGTTTACCAAAATAGGAGATATGTGGCGTGAAGCCGCTATTACAATGGGACGTATATTTAAAGGCAGATTAAATGAGCAAAAAGACTTTCTTCAAAGTGCCGACATGCTTGATGAAATAGCAGCATTAGAAAAAGTAGCCTTTAAAGCGTTGAATAAAATAAAATAAGAATTCGTTGTTATACCATAAATGAACGATAGAAAAAAGGCAGTATTTAATTGGAGTGGTGGTAAAGATTCCGCATTAGCGCTTCATAAAGTTATCCAAGAAAATGAATTTGATGTGATATCCTTACTTACAACAATTAATAATGATACACGAACATCTTCTATACATTCAATTCCTGTTGAATTACTAAATAAACAAGCTGAAAGTATCGGTATTCCACTTTATACAGTAGCACTCTCTAAGGATACCAAAACTTACGAAGAAGGAATGAGCGAAGCGGTGCAACACTTTAAAAACAAAGGAGTACGCTATTTTATTTTTGGTGATATTTTTTTAGCAGATGTAAAATCATATAGAGAAGGTAAACTCAATCCTTTAGGTATAGAAGTAGTAGAGCCATTGTGGGGAAAATCATCAGAAGAAGTTTTTAAGGAGTTTTTAAATTCGGGTATTAAATCTAAGATTATAGTAACACAAGCCGACAAACTCGACCAAACATTTGTTGGGAAAGATTTAGACGAGACGCTTATAAAAGCGTTTCCACCCAATGTAGATGTGTGTGGCGAGAATGGTGAATACCACACCTTTTCTTATGATGGAAGTATTTTCAAAACCAAAATTGATTTTAAAGTATCTGATATTAGTAAAATTAGTTATGATTTTAAAATGGATACTGGGAAATGGGAATCGTTTGAGTATTGGCAGGCAAGGCTTAGTGTCTCATAAATTGTATCGAGTAAGTGCTGTAACAAATTCGAATCGATAATTCTTAGAAATTATTTGTAACTCCGGTAGGCGGCAATTATGCGAACCTCTGGTATAAATGCCATTAATGGATGATGTGAGTTACGACCTGGTTTCTTGGAATTGTAGCCTTTCTTTGCGCCTTGTTGCTCACCATAGCGTGTAATAACGGTGCTATCTAAATCTAAGGTTGCATTATTAAATTGTAGTTGATTAAAAAACCAATGAAACAATGGAACAAATGTCTCGGTATTTCTTTTCCAATCAAACTTATTAAAAAAACGACTGTAGGTACTTTGTGATGGTGCTTGTTTCCATTCAAAAATCTGTTTAAGAACATCATCATATCGTAAATAAGCGGAATGGCTAAATCTTCCTGCGCCTAGCCAAATACTTGTCCAAAAACATTCTAATATTTGCGTTGGTTCATATCCTCTATTTGAGCCTTTATCTGGTAATGGAAGTTTACTTAGTTCTTCTTTTATTTTGCTCGCATCAAGCATATCTTTCATCAATTTCATGCCTCCCCATGCTGTTACTTGATGATCGCTAAATTCAATTTTATTTATTGCACCCATTTGGTGATTTTTTTAATTCACCCAAAGTTCCATATTTATTAAGAATTATCGAAATTATTAAATCCTAATGCATGATTTGGGTTAAAACGCAGTAAAAAAAGTTAAAATGCAGTAAGTAGTTCTTAGAACGGATTTTCAAAAAATTAAAATGAAGTATAAAAAAGTTAAAACCCTGTATAAAAATATTAAAACGCCTAATAAAGAAATTAAAACTACTATTGAAGTACTTGAAAATGGCTTTATTCTAATTTAAAGACTAAGCCAAAGAATTTGACTTTATTAATAAATCTTTTAAATAATTAGTGACGACATCGTTTGACGGCCATAGATTCTAATATTGAGCAAATATTAAAATTTATATTATGAGCAGACTACAGCAAATTACAAAGGCATTAAAAGGCATGAAAGCCTTAGAGGAAAGTATTGGATATAAAGAAATCGAAGAGTTTCTATTAAATAAAGAAGAAACTAACTACTTTTTAAATGAGGTTGAAAATGATGGCATTATCAATTCAAAGGAAATTATATTAATGAAGTACATTTTGAAAAATGCTGGAAATCATGGTTTTATTTCACCTAATAAACTGCAAAAAGATAAACATTTATATAATGAATTATCAAGTTTAATACTTGACAACTTAGGAACTAATTATATTTTAATTACTATGGTTGAAAACCACAAACATTACCGAAGTAATGATGAAATGGAACATTTCAATTTAATATTTAGAAAAACATTTGCAACAAAAACGAATGGAAACATAAAAACGTTTGAATCAGAAAAATGTTCAAAGATAGTCTCATTTGGAGATTTCCAAATGACAAGTGAAACTAACTGTATGATTGGGATTGATTTTGTGTCAAAAAATAATTTGGTATATAATGGTTATTCTTTTAAAAATCAAAATGTTTTGTTTTATGGATTTAACATCGAAGAAAACCCATTTTTAATAAAATTATTTGAAAATCATCCGCCAAAAAAAATCCTTAATATAATACCTATCAGTAATTCACATTCTTTTTATGACAATGTTGATTAAATAGTATAATTATGGAATTAGGAGAAGTATATAAAGAGAACGGAGAAATAGCATTTGATAAATTGTTTTATTTTCATTTTAGAACAATCCCAAATCACTTATTTTATTATGATATTGACGGATGCGCTATTGTTCAATTGATGTCCGAAAAGCATAAAGCCTCAATTAAAGAAGTAAAAGAAGACTGGTGTTATGTATTAGACAAAAACATAAATATACTAGTTGAAAAAACTATTGTGTTAAATACGCAAGAAATCATTACTGGTAATGGTTATTGCTTGACCTATTATTATGGAGAAAAGAGAGTTTTAGATGAAGATACATTAAGAGAATTGGCATTTAAATATTCAAATAATTCAAGTTCTGATAATACTTTATTTTAAACGACATCCTTTGTCGTTACCTGAAATTACTTTTACCAAATAAATTTTAAAAACAATTATTATGTTATTTGCACTTACACTACCATGGTTATCTTTTATATTAAGAGGTAAAATCATTTCCGGCATATTTTGCCTTATTCTTCAATGTACATTAATTGGGTGGCTACCAGCTGCGCTTTGGGCTATTAATTCAAGAAGTAATGCAAAGACCGATAAAAAATTAAAAGAAATGGAAAAAAGAATTATTAAACAATAGCCTTAAAATTAAAAACAATGACTAGCCAAGATAAAGAAACTTTAAAATTGACATTAATGGCGTTTGAAAATAATACATCTAATATTAAAAACATTAGAAATTCAAACGATTTATCCTTAACAGAAACACAATCACTATTGCACATTGAACAAAAGATGTACGAAGTAAAAGATGCTATAATGAATGTATTGCAAAATAAAACAAGTGAAATAAATCATTTAAGCATTATTTCGGAGATTGAGAGTAATGGGTTTCAAAAAAGGAATTACACTTTTTTGCATGATAATGTAGATTGATTTTGTTGAGTTATTAAAGAATAGTTATATTTACATAAAAAAAATTATGAGTTCATATTTATGGAAAGCAACCGCCAATATGAATTGGGGAAAAGTTGTAAAAGGAATGATGGTTGAAGTTTTGGTTGTAAACCGTTCGGGTAAACCGTCTGTTAAAGAAATACAAGATGCTTTAGAGAAAAAATACCCAATCAAAGTTGGTGGCGGTATGCCTGAAAGTACATTTGATATTGTTAAAGGATAGATTATGAATGTAGCTAAAAAGCAAACTGCATTGCACTTATTAGATAATATTACGATTATCAGAAATAAGTACGATGAAATTGCAAAGATTACAGGAGAGAATTTTAATATCTTTACTGTTTTACATCTTGAATCTGACGAGGTTAGACTACATTCAAGATTAATTGGAGAACTTCTGAATCCAAAAGGTTCACATAATCAAAAAGGGTTGTTTTTGAAGTTATTTATTTCATGCCTTGGATTAGAGGAGTTATATACAGATGAACAAATAAAAAATGCCCAAGTTATTATTGAAGAAAACATAGGAGGTATATCCGATGATTACACAAAAGGTGGGCGCATTGATTTGGTAATTAAATTTGCTGATAATTATGAAATAGTTATTGAAAATAAAATTTGGGCTGGAGATCAACCATATCAGTTAGCTAGATATTTTAGTCATTACCCTAAAGCAACAATAGTATATTTAACACCTCATGGAGGGAAACCGTCAAATGAAAGTTTAGGAAAGATAACTAATGAGAGCGGGAGTACGAATCTCACCATTTTAGATATAAAAAATGTAAAATGTATATCTTATCAAAATGAAATAATAAAATGGCTAGAAGCATGTCATAAAGAAGTTTATAAACTGCCACTAGTAAGAGAAGTATTTAGTCATTACATTAATGTTATAAATAAATTAACGAATAAAACTAATTTTCATCAAATGAACGACGATATTTCAAAATTGATAATTAAAGATATTACTTATTATAAATCAGCAAATGATTTAGTAAATACATTCAATATCATAAATGAAAAATTATATGCTGATGCCCAAGCTATTTTGAAGGGTAAATTTTTTAAAAAATATGGTGAGCAATTTAAAATAGATTATAATAAACATTTTGATAATAATTTAGTATTCTTTACATATAAAGAATATGTATTTAGATTGAGACTTGCTGAAGAAGACGGAATAAGTATTTGGCTTGCTCCCGATAAAAAAGGGAGTTCACTAGGAGTAGCAAATGATGAAGCAATTATACATTTTAAAAATTATTTTGAGCCATTAAAAAATAGTTACAATGTCGTTAATAATGTTAATTATACTGCTTGGATTATAAGTAAACATAATTTTTTGAATTGGGATATTGAGAATAAATTCAATTTGACTAACCCAGATTTTGTTGACACTATTACAGATGATATAATTGAGGAAATTGATTTGTTTATTAATACTTTCAAAGAAAAAGCTATTAAGGAAAATATAGGAATTGTTTTTAGCTCTCCATTTAATTAAATGTCCAAACAAGAATATATATCTAGGTATTTAATTATTATTAATTATTTAAAGCGTGGTCAAGCATCTTGGGCGGATATTTTAACCCATCTAGAAACTCAATCAGAAATATCTGGTTATAATTATGTAATATCACAAAGAACATTTCAGAGAGATATTTCTGAAATAAGAAGCATGTGGAATTGTGATATACAAAATAACAAATCTACTGGTGTTTATTTTATTGCAGAGAGTGAAGACGAGCAAGATGAAAATATTGAGTTATTAGATTCCTTTAATTTGTTTAACGCTTTAAGTCTTACTAATAATTATTCAAATTATATTCAATTTGAAAGCAGAGTTCCGAAAGGAACAGAGCATATTTATGGTTTATTACACGCTATTAAAAATAAATTTGTAGTAGAAATTGAATACCATAAATTTTATGAAGAAAAGTCAGAGCAAGTTATTATCAATCCTTATTTAATTAAACAATTTAAAGGACGTTGGTATTTATTGTGTTTAAAGGTTGATGCAAATGATATAAGAACTTATGCTTTAGATAGAATAAAAAGTATTGACATTAAAAAGAAAAGATTTAGTGCTTCAAAAGATTTTGATTTAAAAAACTATTTTAATAATTGTTTTGGAATTATTACACCTGACTGGGGAAGTCCTGAAAAGATTATTTTTAACTTAAAATCTTTTCAATCTAATTATATTAAGTCATATCCTTTGCACGAAACACAGCGTATTATAAAAGAAACAAAAGAAGAAACTACGTTTGAAATTAATGTATTTATCACAGATGATTTAATTATGGAATTATTGTCGTATGGACAAGAGTTAGAAATCGTTTCGCCGAAAATCTTAGTTAAACAAATTGTCACTATAAATAAAAACATTTTAAATAAATATTAAATTTTCAAGATACCGCACGCCCGTGGCGCGCCTTTTGTTGCGTAAAAGCATTTCCACCCAATGTAGATGTGTGTGGCGAGAATGGTGAATACCACACTTTTTCTTATGATGGAAGTATTTTTAAAACGAAAATTGACTTTAAAGTATCTGACATCAGTAAAATTAGTTACGAATTTAAAATGGATACAGGCGAATGGAAGGAATTTGAGTATTGGCAGGCAAGGCTTTGTGTCTCATAAATAGTTATATGTAAGACCGGCAGCAGATTCCTGGCTCAATCTTAATGAATATTTGTAGCTCCGGTAGGCGGCAATTATGCGGTGCATAATTGAGCGAGAAAGTGCGTTAGCAGATTCCTACCAACAAATTCAAAACATATTTGTAGCTCCGGTAGGAATCGAACCTACATCAAACGTTTAGGAAACGTCTATTCTATCCATTGAACTACGGTGCCAATTTGGGTAAAAATAGTAATAATCTACTGTAAAATAAAAAAGCCACCAGACTTTGGTGGCTATTGCTCCCTCTCCTGGGCTCGAACCAGGGACCCCATGATTAACAGTCATGTGCTCTAACCAGCTGAGCTAAGAAGGAATCCTTAATTTCCCTTAAAGGGAGGGCAAATTTAATATCTATTTTGTAAATAAACAATATATTTGTGAAAATTTTTAACCATTTTACATTATGAGCCTTTTAGTAGTTGGAACAGTGGCATTTGATGCAATTGAAACCCCTTTTGGAAAAACAGATAAGATTGTTGGAGGTGCTGCAAGTTATATTGCCTTAGCCGCTTCTTATTTTACCAATGATATTAATCTAGTATCGGTAGTAGGAGATGATTTTCCAGAGGATTTTATGAATACCCTTAAAAAACAGGGGGTGAGTTTAGATGGCTTACAAATTAAACAGGGACAAAAGTCGTTTTTTTGGAGCGGACGCTACCACAACGATATGAATTCACGAGATACCTTAGATACCCAACTAAACGTATTAGCCGATTTTGATCCTATTGTGCCCGATGCCTATAAAACTTGCGATTTTTTAATGTTAGGAAATTTAATGCCAAGTGTACAGCAAAAAGTGTTGGCACAATTAACCAAACGTCCGAAATTGATAGTGTTAGACACAATGAATTTTTGGATGGATATTGCAATGCCTGAGTTATTAGAAACGTTGAAAGGAATAGACGTGTTAACCATTAATGATTCTGAGGCTCGTCAGCTTTCTGGCGAATATTCTTTAGTGAAAGCAGCTCAAAAAATTCTGGCTATGGGGCCAAAATTTCTTGTAATTAAGAAAGGAGAACATGGCGCTTTATTGTTTAATAACGAGGAAGTGTTTATTGCTCCAGCATTGCCACTTGAGGAGGTGTTTGATCCAACTGGCGCAGGAGATAGTTTTGCTGGTGGTTTTATTGGATATTTATCAAAAACAAAAGATATTAGTTTTGAAAACATGAAACGTGCAATTATTTTTGGTTCGGCAATGGCAAGTTTTACTGTTCAAAAATTCGGAACTGAGCAATTAATAGGATTGTCGCAAGAAGATGTTGATGAACGTGTTCAAGATTTTGTGGACTTAGTACAGTTTGATATTTCTTTAATTTAATTTAAAAGTTCTTATAATTAAAAGCTGTTCTAAAAGGAACGGCTTTTTTTATATCTTAGCATAAAATAAATTATTTTTTGAAAATTAAGGGATTTATAGTTAGCTGTATTTTATGGCTTTGTTCTTTCACCTTTCAAGCTGATAAGAAAATTCGTGTTATGTTTTCCGAATCAAAACCCCGAGTAGAGATTGATGGCTTTGGTAATTTTTATATTATTACCAATCATGAAATGATGAAATATAACTCGGAAGGTGTTTTGCAAAAAAAGTTTAGCATAAAAAAATATGGTCATATTGATTATGTGGATGCTATGAATCCTTTAAAGATTTTGGTTTACTATAAAGATTTTCAACAAGTTTTATTTTTAGACGATCAACTTACTCAGACAAACTCTATAGTGTCGCTTGAAACCCTAGGATATGAGCAAACAGAACTAATTTGTTCTTCGGCTAATAATGGCTTTTGGATTTATAACAAACAAAATAATGAGTTGATTCGATTTGACTCTGATTTAAAACCAATAGTACATACTGGAAATTTAAAACGCATTTTAGTGGTTGATTTAAAGCCTAATTATATGATGGAACATAATAGTTTTGTTTATTTAAATTGTCCGAGCGAAGGTATTTTAGTGTTTGATATGTATGGCACATATTATAAAACAATTCCTATAAAGAATGTAAATGAGTTTAATGTTGTAAATGGAGATGTTTTTTATTATGAAAATAAGTCTTTAAAACAGTATCAGGTGCTAACATTTAATACAGTAGAAAAATTATTTACAGATTCATTATTACAAAATGTGTATTGGCAAAATAATCGTTTTTATAAAGTATTTAACGACTCTTTAGTTATTTTTTAAATTTATGAGTAAGATTTTTATTTATAGTTTCTTGTTTTTGAGTTATATTAAAATTGGATTTACCCAGTCGTATGTGCAAGTGATTCGAGGGCAAGTGTTAGATAAAGTTTCCTCAGTAGGATTGCCTGGTGTGGTAGTTAAAGTTAAAAATGATACGACTAATAAATTGGCTACAACTACCGATGCTAATGGCCGATTTAAAATTGAAAATGTGCCTGTTGGTCGTCGTTCTTTAGTTGTAATTCTTATGGGGTATAATACACAGGTTTTAAATGATTTAATAATTAATTCGGGTAAAGAAACTTATGTAACAGTTGAATTAGAGGAATCGTTAGTACAGATAGATGAGGTTGTAGTGAGTGCAGATACGGATAAAGACGTGGTAAACACCATGGAAGCAGTAAATGTAAAAAGTTTTAGTGTAGAGGAAACTGAACGCTATGCTGGTTCAAGACAAGATCCAGCACGTATGGCAAGTAACTTTGCAGGGGTGCAGGGCACTAATGATAGTCGTAATGACATAGTGGTGCGTGGTAATTCTCCTTCTGGACTCCTCTGGCGATTAGAAGAGATAGATATTCCAAATCCTAATCATTTTGCAGTAGCCGGTTCGGCAGGTGGACCAACAGCTATTATAAATAATAAATATCTGGCCAATTCCGAATTTTTTACAGGAGCATTTCCAGCTAATTATGGAAATGCACTTGGAGGAGTATTTGATTTGAAAATGCGAAATGGTAATAATCAAAAACACGAACGTACATTTCAATTTGGATTACTAGGAACTGAGTTATCTTTAGAAGGACCAATCAATAAAGAAAAAGGAAGTAGTTACTTCGTTAATTATCGTTATTCAACTTTAAAATTATTGTCTGGATTAAATATCAAGTTAGGAACGAGCGCGGTGCCTCAGTATCAAGACGGTGCTTTTCGGTTTAATTTCCCAACTAAAAAAGCAGGCGTATTTTCATTGAGCGCAATTGGTGGTTATAGTACAATAAAAATTATTTTAAGCACTCAAACTGAGCGGCCAAAAGAATTGTATGGCGATTTAAATCGTGACCAATATTTCACTTCCAATATGGGTGTTTTAATTTTAAATCATAGCTATTCGTTTAATAGTCGAACATTTATGAAAACTTCATTAGCCTATAGTATGCAAGGTCTTGATGTTAATCATTATCAGGTATTGCGTAATAAAGATTTTGTTCCTAATGATACGCTTCCTAAAATATTAGGATATAATTTTTATGAAGGAAAGTCAACATTGTCTTGGTTTGTTAAACATAAAATAAATCCAAAGAATAGTTTTAAGGCTGGTTTTTTAGCTAATGCGTTTCATATCAATTTTTATGATCAGGCTAAAATTAACTCAAGATATGATACCATAGCACAATATATTAATAATAAACCATATAAAACACGTATAAATACACAAGCTGATTTTTATCTAATTCAACCCTATTTCTCTTATGTACATAAGTTTAATGAGAAGTGGAGTTCTAATATAGGAGTGTTTGCTCAGTTTCTTACTTTAAATAATAGTTATGCGATTGAACCTAGAGTGAGTATTCGTTATCAATTAAAAAGTAATCAGTCGTTAAGTTTAGCTTATGGTGTACATAGCCAAATGCAGGCTACGTATATTTATTTTGCTAGCCCTGATAGTTTAGTAAGAGATGGGAAAACGTATGCTAATCCTACGAAACAATTAGATAATAAAAATTTAGGATTTAGTAAAGCACAACATATGGTGTTAGGGTATGATTTACAAATTGCTAAAAATTTACGCACAAGACTAGAGGCTTATTATCAGTATCTATGGGATATTCCAGTATATGCTATCCCATCAGGTGTTTCATTAATTAATCGGGGCGCTACTTTTAATCGCTTTTTTCCTATTTATACCATGACGAATAAAGGAACAGGCTATAATTACGGTATAGAGCTCACACTAGAACGCACTTTTCATAAGCATTACTTTATTTTATATTCTGCTAGTTTGTATGATAGTAAATACACAGCTAGTAATGGTAAAACATTTAATACGGACTTTAACGGTAATTATATGATGAATGTATTGGGTGGTGTAGAATATGACATAGGAAAATCAAAAAAGAACAGTCTTAGTTTTTCGGGTAAGTTTACCTATGGCGGTGGGAAACGCTACTCTCCAGTAAACATTGCCGCAAGTAATGCTGTGATGGATGTAGTGGCTGATAACGATAAAGTAAACACTTTACAATTTGCACCCTATAACAGGTTAGATTTTAGACTAGCTTATAAAATAAATACAAAGCAAGCAACGTATGAGATAGCACTAGATTTAGTAAACGTAATGAATGCTAAAAACATATTAGCACTTAGCTATGCACCAGACCCTGCTAATATTAATGCAGATCCACTGATAAAAAATTATCAATTAGGGTTTTTGCCTTTATTTTATGTGAAGGTAGATTTTTAAAAATTACTTTTTAGTACTATCTACAGGGGTTGCACTAGAGGTATTGCTAGAGGGCTGAATAGCTACTTCATTAAGTGCATCATCAATTACCTTGCCTATTGAGTCTGAAACTCGTTTTGCTTTTTTGTGCATCATCTCTCTATCTTCGGCAGCGGGGCCACACTGAGTTAGGAACACGATTTGAGCAAAAAGAAAAGTGAGAACAAGTAATTTTTTCATATTTCTAATATTAGTTGTCGATTAATAATTGGAATGAAGATACATAATAGTTTTATAATACTAATCAATGATACTTATAATTTTTTTAAAATACGCTCGAAGGTATTCATGTTTCGAGAAGTAAAAGAATCTCTTAAATCCTTTCTTCCTAGTATTTTTCCAAATTGTGAGAGTAGGGTGTGAGATTTTGGAACACGCCAATAAAAAGTATGATGTATCACCTTTGCCAATTCTTCTGGTTCTGTTCGTGAATTTTTAAACTCATTCATCAATTTGTCAGCAATGTGTTCAATACCTATAAAACTATAAATATGAAAATCAGGATGAGATTTAAACGGATTATTCTTAATTAAATTTTGTATAGAATTGGAATCTAAAATAAATAAATGAGCATCGTAATTAAAGTATTGGCCTAAGGATTTCTTTAGTTGATGTTCAATTGTTTTTGGATCTAGATTACTTGAAAAAAGAATATTACCAGATGCTAGAATAGAACTCACATCACCTAAACCTTCTTTCTCAAACACCTTACATGCCTCCGCCATTTTCATATTAATACCCCCTACATTTACCCCTCTAAGAAAGGCACAATATCTCACTAACTCTTGAGTGTTATTTTTGATTAGGTTCCTTTTCATCAAGTTCGGGATTAGCCATGATACGCGCTAAAAAAGAGATAGTACTTTGTTTCTTCTTAACATTATTAGCCCAAATAATTCCAACAAATAGCCCAACAAGTGCTATTGCACTTCCAATAATTAAACGGAAAGGGTTAGGTTCTGATAGATAAACTAATACGCCAATTATGATGCCTAATAATAAAGGAGACATCATAATGCGAAGCCATCCAGTTGTTTCAAAAATTTGTTCAATTTGTTTAAACATATTTAAGGTTATTCTCTTTGTGTAAAGTTAGTGATTTAATTTATACATTTTACCAGGTAAGGACCTAATAATATTTGAGAATTCTAGTTGTAATAATTGAGCCGAGGTTTTACTAACAGTTTGATTGACAATGCTTGCAATTTCATCAATATGCATAGGATTTTTTTGACCAAAGGCTTTAATAATTGTATTTTCTTCTTCTGACAAATTAATTGGTAAAGCAACTTGTGCTGCTTTAGGTTTGGAGTTAGTGGGGTTATTCCAATTCATCATAAACAACAAATCGGCAGCATTTTCAATTAAGGTTGCTTTATTAAGTTTTATTAAACCATTACATCCTTCGCTAAATGTTTCGTTAGGTCTTCCTGGAAAAGCAAATACATCCTTGTTATACGAATTAGCAATAGTTGCCGTAATTAAGCTACCTCCTTCTCTTTTAGATTCTACAACTACTAGGGCATCACACATGCCAGCTACAATTCGGTTGCGTTTCGGGAAATTTTCTTTGTCTGGAATTGTTTGACTTATATGTTCTGTCAATAAACCGCCTTGTTGTATCATTTTATTGGCGTAGTTCTTGTGTTCAGCAGGATAGATTTTATCTAAACCATGTGCTAATACGCCAACTGTTTTTAAACCATTATCTAATGCTGCTTTGTGTGCTGTAATATCAATACCATAAGCTAATCCGCTTATTACTAGGCAACCACTTTGACTTAAATCTGCAATAAGTTTTTCGGTTAATATTTTCCCATTTGGAGTTGGAGTGCGAGTTCCAACAACCGATACAATTTTTTCGTGATTAAGATTGGCATTTCCTTGGTAGTAAAGCATAACGGGGCCATCATGACAATTTTTTAATCGTGTTGGATAATCATCATCGGTAAAAAATAAAGGAGTAATCTGATTTTTTTCAATAAAAAGTAATTCTTCTTCGGCTCGTTGTAAAACTGATCTGCTAGCAATAATTGTAGAGGCAGTATAAGCACCCACACCAGGTATTTTTTCTAACTGTGTTTTAGTACAACTAAATACCTTGTCGGCTCCACCACAGTATGCAACTAAATTTTTAGCTACTACATTACCAACACCACTTAATAAATTAAGCGCCACTTTATGAACTAAATCGACTGAGTACATTTGATTGATTATACTAAATTATTATATTGCGTTAAAAATAAGCAGATAAATGATTAAAAGCTTAAAATTTATTTTAACAGGGGTGTTTTTTTACACCTGTGAAATTTATGCACAAACACTAGGTGTTGTAAAAGGCACCGTAAAAGATAAGTCGAACAACGAAGCATTGCCGGGTTCTATAGTTGTTTTAGATAAAGCAAAAGGTGTATCATCTGATATAAATGGTGTGTTTTATATTTCAACAACGGCTGGAAAACATCAATTAACTTGTGAATTGATAGGGTACCAAAAGTATGTTACTACCATAACTGTAGCTGAGAACGATACATTAAATATTAATATTAGTTTAGCCGATGGTAATAAGTTATTAGACGAGGTGGTGGTTTCGGCAGGGCGTTTTGAGCAAAAATTATCAGATGTTACAGTGAGTATGGAAGTAATAAAACCAACACTTATCGAGAATAAGGCTTCACAAACTTTGGATTTGATTATGAATCAGGTGCCTGGCGTGGTGGTTTCAGATGGGCAGGCAAGCATAAGAGGAGGAAGTGGTTATAGTTATGGTGCGGGCACCAGAGTATTAATGTTAGTAGATGAAATGCCAATGATAAGTGCTGATGCCGCAGATATAAAATGGAATTATTTACCAATTGAAAATCTAGAACAAGTAGAAGTAATAAAGGGGGCTTCGTCTGCTTTATTTGGTTCATCTGCTTTAAATGGTGTGGTAAACATGCGTACAGCCTATGCTAAAGATAAACCTCAAACTACAGTCTCATTATTTGGAGCCACTTATGATGCGCCTAAAAATTTAAGTTATAAATGGTGGAAAGGAACTAGCCAGAATCAAACAGGAGTTAATTTTTCGCATGCTGAAAAATTGGGACAATTAGATTTAGTGCTTGGCGGTCATTTGTTTAATGACGAAGGGTATCGTTATCTTGAAACAGAGAGGCGCGCAAGATTTAACATGAACCTAAGGTATAATTTTAAAAAGGTTCAGGGCTTATCTATGGGAATAAATACAAATATGATGGACACTAGAGGTGGGCTTTATTTTTTATGGCAAAATGCCGACTCTGTTTACGTCCCCCAAGGATTGGACATTCAAAGATTTGTTAACCACCGATTAAATGTGGATCCATATATAAATTATTATACCAAAAAAGGTGGCAAGTATAGTTTGAGGTCGAGGTATTTCTTAACTAATAATACTAATAATAAAAATCAAGGTTCTAGAGCTGAATTATATTACAGTGAATTTCAGTACCAAAAGCATTTTAAGAATAATTTTACAATGACTTATGGTGCGGTTTATATGGAACAACAAGTTATTGCTGATTCTTTATATGGAAGACATTCGGGGAAGAACTATGCAGGTTATGCCCAATTTGATTATAAGTTCAAAAAACTAACAACTTCGCTTGGTATTAGAGGAGAGTTCAATAGAATAGATACAGCCTACACAAGAGGCTATTTAACCAAAACAATAAATAATTTACCATTTCAACCAGTGTTTAGAGCGGGGATGAATTATCATCTTTTTGAGTACACTTTTTTGAGAGCATCTTTTGGTCAGGGATATCGGTTCCCAACTATTGCCGAAAAATATGTTAGTACAAATGTAAGCGCACTTAAGATATTCCCAAATCCATCATTACAAGCAGAAAGAGGCTGGAGTGCTGAAATAGGGATAAAGCAAGGATTTAAGTTATTTAACTTTAAAGGCTTTATAGATGTTGCTGGATTTTGGACAGAGTATGCTGATATGGTTGAATTTGCATTTGATGTATATGGAAATAAAACAGGATTGTTTTATGTGGATATAAATAACATAGGGTTTAAATCTCAAAACGTAGGTCGTGCGCGGATTACCGGAATAGATGCCTCTATCACAGGAACTGGAAAAATGGGACCAATTAATGTAACTACCTTAATCGGATTTACATACACCAATCCTATTTATCTTAATTATGACCCGAAGTTGGATACTTTAGGAATTGAAGGACTTAAGGTGTTAAAATATCGCAACCAACAACTTTTTAAAGCAGATATACAACTCGACTATAAGAAAGTTTCAATTGGATGGAGTACGCGTTATTATAGTTATATGGAAAATGTGGATCGCCGTTTTGAACAAAGTATTTTGCATGAATATAATGACAAAGCTAATGGTGTTGATTGGGATGCAATTCCTTCTACATATATCTTACCAGGGTTAAAAGAATACCGTGCCGACCATAGAAATCAAACATATTTAATGGTAGGAGATAATGTTATTGCATCTTGGGCGGGCGATTGGATACATGATTTTAGAGCATCTTATCAAGTATCAAAAACATTAAAGGCTTCTTTTATTGTAAATAATATTTTAAATACAGAATACAGCTTAAGACCAGGTGATGTTAGACCTCCCAGAATGTTCTTAATTCAATTGATGCTAAAAATATAATATAGAAGATGAAGCTATTATTGCTTCATCTTCGTGATGATAAATTCTGTTCTTCTATTTTTGGCGTGTTCTTCCTCACTACAAGTAGATTGTTTTTTCCCTTCGCAACCACACGAGTTTAGTAGCTTACTTTCTCCATAACCTTTACCGGTAATGCGAGTTTTAGCAATTCCATTTTTAATAATGTAATTTGCTGAGGCTTTTGCTCTAGTTGTAGATAGTTTTAAGTTTGCCGCTGCAGAGCCTCTACAATCCGTGTGAGCCCCTAATTCAATTGTCATGCCAGGATATTCATTCATTACTTTAACAATTTTATCTAACTCGGTTGCTGCATCTTTTCTAATAGTAGATTTTCCTAAGTCGAAATAAATAGGCTTGATATCAATCATTTTAGCTAAATCCATCCCTACTTCTACCTTACCAATGGTTAAAGAAAGCAGTTCGTTCAACTGAATTTCACCTTCTTTCTTTATATCATAAGAAAAATTGGTGGTTTTAGTTAAATAACCTTCTTTTTCAATGGTTACCAAATACAATAATTTATCGCCAATATGTTTTCCTTTTAGCGGTTTTCTATACTCGCCATTTTTTTCTGTTTTAACTAGTTCAAACTCATCACTAACTGTTAAATCTTTTATTTTAATAGTTACACCTGAGATACCTTCGCCAGTTTTAGCATCGTATATTCCAGCCAAAAGAGATAAGTTAGGGTCTTTTTCGAGATTAATAGCTTTATCAATTTCTTCTTCCTCAAACATATTACCAGCTAGTGTATCGGTTACATCAAAATATTTGTCAAGTTTAATGCTTGTTGCATATTTTACTTCTTCTTCTAAAACATATTCGGCAACACCATTTTCATTAGTTACTAAAGAGTCGGTGTTTAATTTAATTTTTACACCAGTTAATGGTGCTTGCGTTTCTTTATCTTTAACAAGGAATTTTATTGTTTTGCCTCTACTTACTTTTCTT
>JADLER010000184.1 GCA_020846025.1 Bacteroidia bacterium
CTACTCCACATGACTTACCAAACTTCGAACGTTTATTGGGTACAGGCGAACAAATAGGTTGTAAATTCACGTATGCTGTACAAGAAGTACCAAATGGACTGGCTCAGGCTTTTGGTATTGGAGAAAAATTTATTGGAAATGATAAAGTAGCTTTAGTTCTTGGAGATAATATTTTTTATGGTGTTGGCTTAGGGCGTATGCTCCAAAAGATTAATGATCCTGATGGAGGCGTTGTATTTGCCTACCACGTTAGTGATCCTGAGCGATATGGCGTAGTTGATTTTGATAAAGACAATAATGTGTTGTCAATTGAGGAAAAACCATCGCAACCAAAATCTAATTATGCAGTTCCAGGTTTATATTTTTATGACAACTCAGTAGTTGAAATTGCAAAAAATTTAAAACCATCGGCGCGTGGTGAATACGAAATTACCGATGTAAACAAAGAGTATTTAAAAAGAAAAAAATTAAAAGTTTCTATTCTAGATAGAGGTACCGCTTGGCTCGATACAGGTACTTTTGCCTCATTAATGCAAGCAGGACAGTTTGTTCAAGTAATTGAAGAACGACAAGGGTTAAAAATTGGTTGTATTGAAGAGATTGCCTTTAACATGGGCTTTATTAATAAAGAACAACTGATAAAAGTTGCCACGCCTTTAACCAAAAGCGGTTATGGAACTTATTTACTAAAAGTAGCCGAAGGAAAATTATAATAGCACATTGTGGAATCGTACGCATCGCTTATCAATCTTCTAAACAAACATATTGAGGAACATAGTTCTCAATTTAAATCTATGTTGCCTTTAAATATGTATCAACCTATGGGTTATATTTTAGATTTAGGTGGAAAACGTGTACGCCCATTGCTCACAATTATTGCCTGCGATTTATTTAACGGGATAATTCAACATGCTTTACCATCGGCAATGGCAGTAGAGTTATTTCATAATTTTTCGTTAATACATGACGATATTTTAGATAAAGCACCATTACGAAGAGCAAACCCTACAGTACATGAAAAATGGAATACTGATATTGCCATTTTAAGTGGAGATGGTATGCTGGTAAAAGCCTATGATGTATTAGCTCAATCTCAACCACAACACATCAGTTTTCTACTTCCTTTATTTTCTAAAACGGGCATAGAGGTGTGTGAAGGGCAACAAATGGATATGGACTTTGAAACGCAAGAAAAAGTAAGTGTTGAGTCATATATCCAAATGATTACCTATAAAACGGCGGTATTATTAGGTTGTAGTTTACAAATGGGTGCTATTTGTGCAAATGCATCTCATCAAACACAGCAACATGTTTATGAATTTGGAAAACATATAGGCATTGCCTTTCAACTATTAGACGATGTGTTAGATGTTTTTGCTGAAAATGAAAACTTTGGTAAACAAATAGGAGGTGATATCATTGCCAATAAAAAAACCTATTTATTATTAAAAGCATTAGAGTTAGCTAACCCTACTCAATTACAACAATTACAGGCGCTTTGCAAAATGCCCAATAATTTAAAAGACGAAAAAGTAAAACAAATTACTAGCTTATACCTTGCACTAAATGTGAAAGAATTAACACTTAACGAAGCGAATAAACATACCAATATAGCACTTCAACACTTACAAGAAATAGAAGCAGACGAATTTAAAAAAGTGCAATTAAAAGCATTTGCTTTGCAATTACTCAATAGAAATAGATAGTATGGAACTTTTAAATATTCATTCATTTAAACATAAAATTAAGATTCAAGTTCGTTTTAAAGATATTGATAAGCAAGGACACGTTAATAATGCCAACCATATTACCTATTTTGAAACGGCACGAGTTGAATATTTTAAAGATGTTTTTAGAAATCAAATTGATTGGATAAAAACAGGAATGATTTTAGCAAAAACAGAAATTACTTATAAAATTCCCATTTTTTTAGACGATAACGCCTATTGTTATACTAGAATTAGCCAGTTTGGTAACAAAAGTTTTGAAATTGAAAACATCATTACTGTTGAAAATCCTGATAAATCAACTCTTATAGCCGCCTTTGGAAAAAGCACCTTAGTATGCATGAATTACGACACTAGACAAACTGTAGAAGTACCTTCGGAATGGATAAATTCTGTTAGGCAATTTGAAGGGCTGTAAGTTTCTTGAGAATCTTTAACTAAAAGAAAAAAATTTTTGTTAGCCATTATTTAATAAGAATTTGTAAAAAATTTGTATAATTTATTAAATTGGTTTAGATTTGTTGTTAAATCGTTTTAAAAACAATCATGCGTAAGCTTTTTTTATCTTTGATGATTTTCTTTTTGTGTTTTGAAAATAACATGAAAGGACAAGTTAGCAACTATGTTTTTTCAACTTCAACTGGAGTTTCATTAAATTCTATAACTGGAAGTACACAATTATTAGGATCTAATATTGATGACATTGCTTCTTCGGTTACATCTATTGGATTTACATTTAACTTTGGTTGTACCAATTACACCCAATTCTCAGTGAGTTCCAATGGCTTGATGGGATTGGGTAGTTCAGTAGTAAATAGCTCATTAACTAATAATTTAACAAGCTCAAGTACATATCCTATTATAGCTCCTGGTTGGGATGATATGCATACTGGTTCGAATGGGCAAGTTCATTATCGCCTCACTGGTACTTCGCCTAATCGTGTATTAACAGTTGAATGGCGATATAGGAATTATTCGGAAAGTGGAAATTATACAAAAACAGTTCAAGTTATATTGTACGAAACTAGTAATGTGATAGACATTGTGTATGGTGCAGGAACAAATTTTGCGAGTGCTTCAGTGGGTATTGCTAGTTCGGGTAGTTCATTTATGAGCGTTACAACTTCTCCAGTATCTTCAAGCACTGTGGCTGCCAACAATGCCAACACAACATTCCCTGCCAGTGGTACAAGGTATAGATTTACGCCAGGTTCAGGGCCAGCAGTACCTGGTTGTGCAACCTTAAATAGCCCAGCCAACGGAGCTACCAATCAAACAAAATGTAACCCTACCATTAGCTGGACAGCACCACCAGTTTCAGGTTGTAATGTCGCTACCGAATATTATGTGTATTTTGGTACCACTACCAATCCACCGTTACTAGATATTACCACTTCTACAAGCTATGTATTAGGCACATTAAATAGCTCCACGCAGTATTATTGGCGTATTGTGCCACACAATAGCATGGGATTTGCTACGGGTTGCACCATTGAGTTTAACTTTACCACTAACTCTACAGTTTGTAGTCCATCTCTAGGCGGAGCAGGTGTAAGTAATTTAACTAGTTGGTTAAAAGCAGATAATGCCAGTTCTATAACCGGAAACCCGGTGAGTGCTTGGGCAAGTAGTGGAGGAAGCTCTGGTATTAGTTTAACCCAAGGCACCGCCGCCAGAAGACCCACTCTAACAAACGGCGCTACTAATTACACATATTTTAGCTATTTACCTCGTGTTAGTTTTAATGCTTCTTCTTCTACTAATTTATTTAATAATAGTTTACCGAGTGATTTGGTTGGAGCAACTGGTTCTATCTTTTACATAGGTGATAGAGCACCTTCTGTTGTAATTACAGCCCTATCATACAAATACGGTAATAACAAGTATCAATTTAAACCCAATTTCAGGGTACAAACCTCTAATAATGGTAGTACGGGTTATACATATGATTTTGGTCTTTCCTCCGAATATTCGGGCTTAGCGGCATCAGAATTAACTTGTTTAGGCGCTGGTTCAAACCAACAGTTGCTCTTTAACTCAGAGTTAGATAATACATGTTCGAATTGCAATAATTCAACGTACAATCCTTCAATAAATGATGGGTATTCATTAGGTGCCAATAG
>JADLER010000185.1 GCA_020846025.1 Bacteroidia bacterium
AAAAAAACCATTTAGATCTGTTGAAGTTCCTATGGTAGTTCCTTTAATATATACATTTGAGAACGCTACTGGTTCTCCATTAGCCTTGTTATATACAAATCCTCTTACAGTTCCGTTTTGTGAAATTGCAATAAATGAAATATGTATGAAAAATAGAATTAATAATTTACGAATCATGTACATTTTATATTAAGGCAACAAATTTAATGATTAAAGTCATTTAAAAAAGGTATTTTTTGTGTTTATAATAGGGTTGCTATTCATATAAATAGCAATAAAATCAGATTATACATTAGCTAGTTGTTGATTTTTTAATATATTTGATTTAGTGCAAAATAAAGTTAAAGTAAATATCATTGGAGCAGGTATATCTGGGTTAAGTGCTGGGTGTTATTTACAAATGAATGGTTTTGATACTCAAATTTTTGAAAAACACTCTATACCAGGTGGATTATGCACAAGTTGGCAAAACGGCGAATATACCGTTGATGGTTCATTACATTGGATTTTAGGAACAAAAGAGGGGAGTGGTTTTTATAAAATGTGGTCGGAATTATTAAATATGGATAATATACCGTTTCATAACCACGAGGTTAGAAATTACATAGAAGTTAAAAATTCTTGCGATAAATACGGAAATAAAGTATTTAAACTTTATACCAATATGGAAAAATGGAGAAATTATATGTTAGACATTTCTCCACAAGACTACAAAGTTATTAATGAATTGGTACAAGACATAAAAAATTTACAACAGTTTGAATTACCTCCTGTTTTATATAAGCTACCTCTTTTTGCTTCTATAAAGCGATTTATTGGAATGGCTCATTATTTAAAATTTTTAGTTTATGTATCAAAACAAAAACGCATCACTAACATAGATATTGCAAAAAAATTTAAACACCCTTTTCTGAAAGAAAGTTTTGAATTATTATTTGATGGACAAGAGGTAAAGATGATGGTTTTAAATTTCCCAATGGCTTTTTTTGATAAAGAAAGTGCGGGTTATCCTTTAGGCGGATCATTAAAATGGTCCGAACGTATTGCTGAAAACTATATTCGATTGGGCGGGCAGATTCATTATAATACACCTGTTAAAAAAATAATTTTAGAGCAAAACCAAACAAAAGGTTTGTTAGTTAGAAATAATGTAATACACAAAAGTGACGTTGTACTAAGTACTGCAGATTGGTATAAATCTATATTTGAATATCTTGATGGCAAATTTGTAAATTCTAAAATATTAAAATTAAAAGAAGAGAAAACATTAGAAGTATATTACTCTATTTTATTGGTAACATTTGGTTTAAATAAAAATTGCAAAGAACTCCCACATTTCTTAAGGTTTCCAATAGATGAGCCATTACAATCTCCTTGTGGAAATTCGTGGGATAGAATAGAAACACACTATTATAATTATGATCCATCTCTTGCTCCAGAAGGTAAAACAACAATGTCTTGTAGCTTTTATACTAAAAATGGAAATTATTGGATAGATTTAAGAAAGAATAACCGCCAAAAATATCGTGAAGAGAAAAAGAAATTTCTCGACTCATTGACAGCTATTTTAGAGAAGAAATTTAATGGTTTCTCCGCTTGTATAGAAATGGTTGATTTTGCAACACCCGCAACGGTTTTACGCTACACTAATAATTGGCAAGGTAGCGTGCAAGGATGGTTACCTGGAAAAAATATGGCTGCTACAACTCCAATTAAACCAACCTTACCTAATTTAAAAGGCTACTATTATGCAAGTCATTGGGGAATACCTGGTGGAGGAATACCAATTTCATTAATTCAAGCTAGAGATGTTGCTAAATTAATTTGTAAAAACCATAAAGTTGAGTTTAATCCCTTAGCAGGAAAGATTCGTAACTGGCAGGCTATATAAATTTACAATATTTTTTTCAGTTCTTCTGCCCAATGCTGCCAATTTAATTGGTTTTCGTAGAGTTGTCGAGTTGTATGCCTTAACTCAAAATATTTTTTTGGGTTATTTATTAAGTTTTCTATTTGAGTAACATAAGTTTCTCCTATGTCATCATAAGGAATTAAAAAACCATTCTCGCCATTTTTGAGATGACCAGCAACTCCACCACTATTCGCAACTAAACTTGGAATAGCAAATGCACTAGCTTCATTAATAACTATTGGTGTACAATCAAATCGAGTAGGTAATAATAAAAAATGTTGATCTTGAAAAATTGATTTCATTTTTTGTTGACCATCTATACTGTTTTTATCAATGAAAGGAATAATATGCAAATTTTTGTGTTTAATATGTAATGGAGGATTACAACCTAACACTGTTAATTCTACTGGATAACCCTTATCATATAAAGTTTTAAATGCGTTAAACGCAATTTCACCACCTTTAGATTCCCAATATACACCAACAAAAAACAATTTCCATACATGTATATTATTAACCTTCAATTCATATTTTATAGGAATTTGCTCAAAATTAGCACCATAAGGTATAACAGTAACATCATTTAATGATTTATTGTAGTCATTTTTCACAGATTGTGCTGCCCATTCTGAAGATACTACTACATGTTTTGATTTCTGAATTGCTAGACTCTCTATTTTATTTCCTTGACTTACAGATTGTTTAGTTAAATTACTTAAACTTTTATGATAATTTAAACAACCTGCAAATGTACCATCTGTTATATAAATGATAGGAATATGGGTTTGTATGAATGCAATTTCGCATGAAGCTGCAGGGGCTATGATATAGTCAAAGTTTTTACTTTTAAGTTTATTATTAAAATAACTTGCATAACCTTTACTTATAAAAATACTATGACGATAACTGATACGTTTTTTAAAAAGTCTTAATGATATTTGGTTTAGTATTTTAGAAATGAGTAGTCTCCAACTTGGTTCGTAAGGCCCTAAAATTTCAACTTCGCCAATTGTTTGTAGTGCCTTGTATATGCTATAATGCGTACCACTCCACACTTTTTTATTAGTTGGATTTTCGGAAGATAAATATGCAAAACGCAAAAGCATGCCTTAATTAAAAAAGTTTTCGTTTAATAATGCGTAAAGTTAATAGGATGTTTAATCTTGAAAAACGACTACCTCCATATTTCTTTGCAATCTGTTGTTGCTCTATTAAAAATTGAGGGTTTCTACTGCCAGATTTTGACAGGGTATAGTATCTAAATTGAGCTACTACTGCATTTATTTTAACTACATTTCCATTATTTTTTAAAATTCTAAGAATGTATTCATAGTCAAAGGCAAATTTATAAGCTGATAAAAGCCCAATTTCTTTGGTAAATTTTGTTTTAAAAAATGAACCTGGTTGAGAAATAGAGGCATCTTGATGAGTTAAAGAATAAAGCGAAAAATGCCCACTCGTATTCATCGAAAGCGAATTACCATATTCATCTATAGTTTCAATATCGCCATAAATATAATCGGGTTTTGATGTTTTAAGACATGTAATTATTTCTGTTATACCTTTTTTGTCAATTAAATCATCTGTATTTAACCATGTCCAATAATCACCTGTTACAAGGGTTATTCCTTTATTTATAGCATCATATTGTCCTTTATCGGGTTCAATTTTTAGAACATCAAATAAATGACTATATTTTTTAAGGATGTCTTGTACTGGTTGATTGGATTGATTGTCAAACAAAATAACTTCTAATTCAACGCCAATTTCTTTAGCAAGTTCTTTTAACTCAGCAATATTTTTAAGGGTTGCTTCAATAAATTGAAACTGGTTGTATGAAGGAATAATGATTGATAATCTCATAAAACACAAATATACACTTTAGCAATTAAAAGCTATTTGTTTATAACACCTAATATTTTTATATATAATGCTAATTTGTTTAGTAATTTTACAATGATGCGCGTTTTGTTATTATCAGATACTTTTTCAGAACATACTGAAAAGTGGGCATTAGGTTTAGCCAGCAGAGGTGTAATGGTTGGGTTATTTAGTTTTAACAAAGCCACCTATCCTTGGTATGCTAATAACTCACATATTATTTTATTACATGAGCCATTAGAAAAACTAGACACCCAACATAAATTAGCTTATCTAAAATTTCTAGCACCTTTAAAGAAAGCAATACAATCATTTCAACCCGATGTTTTACACGCCCATTACGCTACAAGTTATGGTTTATTAGGCGCATTAAGTAAATTTCAACCTTTTGTTATTTCGGCTTGGGGAACTGATGTAATGAGATTTCCTCAAAAAAATGTTATTAATAGGTTTATATTAAAATATAATTTAAAATGTGCGAATGTTATTTGCGCTACATCTAATACAATAAAAAATTATTTAACGCCTATTACTTCTAAACCTATTAAAGTGATTCCGTTTGGCGTCAATTTTTCTAAATTTTATAAGAAGGATGTCGTTCGTCATTTTGTTAAACCAATCTTTGTGTTTGGTTGTATTAAATCATTAGAATCTATATACAACATAGATGTTGCTATACATGCATTTGCTAGGTTAAAAATAAAATATCCAGAAAGGCAAATGAAATTTATGATTATAGGGCAGGGGAGTGAATTTGAAAATTTAAAAAAATTAACCTCTGTATTAAATATTCAAAATGAAGTATTGTTTACTGGACGTATCCCTTTTGATGAAGTGCCTAATTATTTTAATCAAATAGATGTATTATTAAATATTAGTAATTACGAAAGTTTTGGCGTTTCAGTAATTGAAGCCATGGCTTGTGAAAAGCCAGTAATTGCGACTAATACAGGTGGATTAAAAGAAATAATTGAAAATAATCAATATGGTAGTTTAGTTGAAGTTGGAAATATTGAACAAACTGTAACAGCTATGGAATCTTATTTATTAAATCCAATACTTACCGAACAAGTTGGAAAAGCTGCTTATGAGAAAGTAAAGCAAAAATATAATTGGGAAAATAACCTTACAGAAATGATTGAAGTATATAAGCAATTAATACCATGATATTAAAACCCATACATAATTTTAATCAATTTTGCGAAAAAGCAGAACCAGTATTAGGCGTATTTGCTTCACAGAAATGGATGTCAATTTATGGTGAGTCTTTAAGTGTTATTGGTATTTATAAAGATGAACAACAATTAATTGGTGGATTTTATTATTTAAAAACAAAAAAGAAAGCATTTACATTTATTAAGTTGCCACCATATACGCCACACTGTTGTTTGTTTTGGTTGTCGGATAGTAAAAATAAGGCTTCGCAAAATAATGTTACTAAAGAGGTAATGACTGAGGTATGTAAGTTTTTATCAAACCAACACGCTGCCTTAACAATCTTAGCTTTCCCATGGAAAATAAAAGATTTACAACCTTTTATTTGGAATAATTTTAAGGTTATTCCTCATTACACTTATCAAATTTCATTAAACCAAAGTATAGAGGAAATTAGAGCTAATTATGACTCTAAAAATAGAAATGTCATTAATAAATCTATAAAAGAAGGAGTTGAAGTTCGTGTGAATAATGTATCAAACCATACATTGTATGATTACTTTGTAAATAGCCTCCAAACAACTGATGCTAATATTTATCATCACGAACTACGTCAATTATTTACTGTATTTGCCGATAACACAAATTCATTTAGCATGAATGCTTATATTGGGGATAAAAATATTGGAAACGTTTTTTGTGCTTATGATGCTAAAACTTGCTATTATTTATTGGGAGGTGTAGATAAAAATGTAGGAATTCAGGGAATCAATAATTTATTAATTGATAAGTGTATTGAAAACGCTCAGTTAATGGGTTGCCAAACTTTTGATTTTGAGGGTTCCATGCTCAAAGGTGTAGAGAAATTTTTTAGAAGTTTTGGCCCTGAATTAGTTCCTTACTACACTGTAAATAAAGCATCATTACCTTTAGAACTATTATTAAAATTTAAGAAAAGAGCCTTGTTTTAATGTTAGAAGTTAAACATATAAAACACCATGAAATTGATTTAAAAAAGTGGGATAGTGTTGTTTTAGCTTCACATTACCCCTTTGTATTTGCTCAATCATTCTATTTGAACGCGACCTGTCCTAATTGGGAAGCATTAATTATAGGCGATTATCAATCTATTTTTCCTTTAACTTTAAAAACAAAATGGGGATTTACCTACTTGCCACAACCACCCTTTACCTCACAACTTGGAGTGTATGGCAAAATAAATTTACAAATTGAAAAAGCATTTTATGATTATATTACTCAACATTATAAACTTATTGATTTAGAGCTAAATGCAAGTCATCAATTAAAGCAAGCCTCAGTAAAACCTAAAGTAACTTATTGTATAAATTATAAAAACAAATATCAATTTAATCAAAACACGAAACGAAATATATCTAAAGCAAAGCAAGCGGGATTCAAAGTATTACAAGTTGAAAACAATGCTGTTATACAGTTAACGCAACAATACATTCACCCATTTTTAGAGAAAAAAGTTGGGTTATCTTCTACTACAGTTTTAGTTCTTGATCGTTTAATTTTAAGTGCAATAGCACAACATCACTTAGTTTGTTTTAAAGTAGAAGATTCTCAAGGAAAATTAAAAGCCCTAGCTTGTTTTATTTGTAATGGTAAACATGCATTTTATTTGAAAGGAAATAATTTTGATAAGGCAGAAAATACAGGAAGTATGCACCTGTTATTAGAACACGCTATACACTATTTTTCTGATAAGTCTATTTTATTTGATTTTGGTGGAGGCTCAAAAGCAGGAATTGCCAATTTTTATAGTGGTTTTGGAGCAGAGGTAATGACTTATGGATTTCTTCAAATTAATCTCCTGCCGTGGATATTGAAGCTTATTAAAAAATTAAATCAAAGGTAATTATGATTTAGGCAAAAGATGTTTTTTATTTTTTATCCATACGATGAAAAAAAATGTTGCATTGCTTTGCAAAACATTTACTTGAAAACGGAACTGACTTGCGTTATATACAGGAATTACTAGGGCATAGCAGTAGCCACACTACTGAAATTCACACCCATGTAAGCACCAAAAGTATCCAAAATGCTAAGAGCCCATTTGATGATTTATAAATGGAAAAAATGTATATATATGTTAATAAACAAATCCTCATTCATATTTCGCAAAGCCAACGATAATTAATCAGATTAGAGCAGTATTGTGATGGTTATAAGTAAGTTGGTGGCAATGGCAGGTCGACCATGCTACCGACTATCAACCGTAAACGAATTGAATATAAAAAATAAAACAAAATGATAATAGGAGTTCATACTATCAACTATTCAAAAAATGCAGAAGCCAACAAAGTAGGGTTGAATGGAAAATTGCACAAAATAACATCTTGGTTACGGTGTTTGGAAAC
>JADLER010000186.1 GCA_020846025.1 Bacteroidia bacterium
CCGCTTTCTGCATGGAATTCGGTTCCAGAAATTATCATTTCTTTCATCTGTAGATATTTATTTTTTTTTTGTCAGATGGAATACGCCATGTTACCTGCCCGTACCGAAAAGGTACGTTCGGGCGGGTATTCATCACTCTTTGCGTGCTTTTGCACGTGGCTATTTCATATTAATCTGTAGTTATTGTAAAGATAATTAAAAAGGCGAGAAGTAATTCTCGCCTTTTTAATTCATCCTATGTCTTAACCTTACTCAAACACTATTTTACCGTTATACATTTTTTTAGCGTTACCTAAAGTAACATTATAAATACCTTTAGCTTCTGCTTCAAGGTTTATTTTTATCTTTTCTTGTTCTATCTGTACTTGTTGTTGCTGTATAATTTTACCACTTACATCATAAATGGTTAATACCAAATTTTGTTCGTTTAGCAACTCATCAGGTATAGTTATGTTACACGTGCCTTTATTGGGGTTGGCATAGATATGTAAAGTATTTACCGTTTTACGCTCGTTATAGGTTTCTATTCCTATCGGTGCATCGCCTTTGGCAACAAACAAATCTGATGGGTCTCCATAATATGAGTAAGGAACTCCATCAATGGTTGTGGAACCGAAAAGTTTACCTGCAACCCAAAATTCGTGATTATTGTTTACAGAAATCGCTGTACCCTCTGCCTTTCCAAAATTACGAACACCTAAACAAACTCCATTACTATCGTATCTAGCCACAAACATATCTTGAAAGGTAGAAGATGTAACGCTATACGACCCAAAGTTGGCCGTTCCATTAAAATAACCAGTAACATAAGAGGTGCCATCACTCGTAGTATTAATATTCCATGCACCTGAACCACCACTTGCACTCAATTGTTTAACCCATTGTAATTCACCAAGTATATTGTATTTGGCAATAAAGGCATCATTGTTCATGGGATTAGTTAATACAATGGTATCAAAGTAACCTGTTACAGTAAATCTACCACAAATATAACTGTTGCCGTTTTCATCAACTGAAAAATCCCAACCACCAATACTATTACTACCACCACCAGCCAACTTTAACCATCGAATGTTGCCATCTAAATCAAATGCAGACAGATAAGCTGCGTTATTTCCATTATTAAAGACTGTTATAGTGTCAACAATTATAGTATCATTCAAAACATGACCACTTATTAAAATAGTCGTATCCACGATATTTATATCTTGTGAATTAAGCTCTGATGCTACAAATGAGTTCTTGTACCTAAACTTATTCTTTGCCCAAAGGCAATTACCGCTGGCATTGTATTTTGCAATAAACCCTCCTCTTGGGATAGTGTATGCATCGAAGCTGGCAGAGTCCATATTAGACCCACATACATAAACATCTCCATTATTATCAATCGTAATCCCTGCTCCACCTGACTCGGCTGAACTATTTGCTTGTTTTGCCCATATACAATTCCCATTCAAATCAAACTTTGCAAGAAAAAAAGACATTTGCCCTGAATTTAAGAAAATACCTCCAAAATTAATCATACCCCTTTTAGAGCCTGTTAAATAGATATAACCATTTATAGAATCGTAACAGATACCCCCTGAACCACCACTAGTTCCAAAACCACCAACAAACTGCTTTATCCAAAGTTCATTACCTGTGTTGTCGTACTTTGCTAAAAAGAAGTCTATTGAGCCACTCAAAGATAATGTGTCTGTTTCAAAATAACAAGCACTACCATCAAAGCTACCTGCAAAATAGGAGTTGCCATTTTTGTCTGTGATTATTGTATTAGTAGCATCTTGCCCTTTAGGTGGCGTTCCACCACTACCTACGTGTTTTACCCATTGCCAATCTTGGCTATAGCTATTAAATGTATAAAGTATTAATAGAAGAACCGTTGTAATTTTTTTTATCGTTTTCATAATCTTATTGTATTACCAGTTTTTTACTTTCAACTTTGTTGTTGTAACTGAATTTTATCATGTATATTCCTTTAGTTAAAGCTGAAACATCAATGTTTGTGATTGATGTAGAAATTACTTGAGTATAAACCTTATTTCCAACCAATGAAAAAATCTCCATAAGAGCATTTACATTCAAGTTTTCTAATGTATTTACAGCAAGAGTATATCTACCATTATTCGGGTTGGGATAAATGGTAAAGTCCATTTCAGCTAATTTCTTTTTAAATTGTATTTCTATTTCTTGTTTAAAACGGATATCATTTCCTGTTTGTTCAGCAGATGGTGTAGCAGAAGTGCGATAAGCACTAAAATCAGTACAAACAGGAAAAGTTTCTTCAATAAACAAACGTGTTTCGCTACCGCTTTCGGCATGGAATTCGGTTTCCATTTTTATTTTCTTTTTTTTACAATAGTAAAGATAACTAAAAAGGCGAGAAAATTCTCGCCTTTTTATCAATTGATTCGCTTTAACTTACTCAAACACTATTTTGCCGCTATATATTTTTTTTGTGTTGCCTAAAGTTACGTTATAAACTCCTTTAGCTTCTGCTTCTAGGTTTATTTTTATTTTTTCTTGGGCTATTTGCACTGGTTGTTGCTGTATAATTTTACCACTTACATCATAAATGATAAGCACCAAATTTTGCTCATTTAACAACTCATCAGGTATGGTTATGTTGCACGTGCCTTTATTGGGATTGGCATAAATGTGTAAAGCATTTGCTGTTTTACGCTCTTGGTATGTTTCTATGCCTATTGGGGCATCGCCTTTGGCGACAAAAAGATCTGAAGGATAACCACTTGTTGTATAATTATTAAAAGTAGTATTACCTATTGTAACCGTTGGCGAAAGAAAAATCCCTGCTACCCAATATTCGTTGTCATTATTTGTACAAACAGCACTACCTTGTGCTTTGCCAAAATTACGAACGCCTAAGCACACACCATTGCTATCGTATCTTGCCACAAACATGTCTTGGGTTGTAGAAGCTGTAACCGTATAAGTCCCAAAATTAGCTGTACCTGAAAAATAACCAGTCATATAAGAAACACCCTCAATGTTAGCAGAAAGATTTTTTCCCCAAGCACCGCCACTGGCGTTTAATTGTTTTACCCATTGTAATTCGCCAAATATGTTATATTTAGCAATAAAGGCATCATCGTTCATGGGATTGGTTAACACAATGGTATCAAAAGTACCTGTTCCAGAAAATGTTCCACAAGTGTAACTATTACCGTTTTTATCGACTGAAAAATCAAAACCACCACCACTATTACCACCACCACCTGCCAACTTTAACCATTTTACATCACCGACCATATCAAAAGCAGAAATGAATGCAGCATTAATACCATTATGTATTATCGTAATGGTATCTACAATTATCGTATCATTCCCAACAGTCCCACTAATAACAATAGTTGAATCAACTATGTTAATTGCTTGTGGAGTAAGTTCGGAAGGCATAAAATTATTTACATACCTAAATTTATTTTGTGCCCAAAGACAGTTTCCGTTGGCATCATATTTAGCAAGGAAACCACCTCTTGGAATAGTGTATGTATCAAAAGTAGCAGAATCAGCAGTTGTTCCACATACATAAAGGTTACCATCTTTGTCTAAAGCTACTCCAGATGCTGATGATACACCTGCACCTGTTGACTGTTTTGCCCAAATGCAATTTCCGTTCAAATCGAATTTAGCTAAATAAAATGATCTATTAGATGAAGATAACCACGTGCAACCAAAAGTCATTGTTCCTGCAAAAAACCCAGTCATATAAATAAAATTATTTGTTGAATCGTAACAAAGACCACCAGCACCTTCAGTATTTGATGTGCAGCCTCCAAACTGTTTTATCCAAAGCTCATTACCAGTATTATCATACTTTACCAAAAAAAAATCACCTGCACCACACATAGATAGTGTATCTGTTTGAAAATAACAATTGGATCCTTGAAAACTACCAGCAAAATATGAGTTACCGTATTTATCAGCAATTAAAGTACTACTTGCATCTTGTCCAGCACTTCCTACTTGACTTGCCCATTGCCAATTTTGGCTATAACCCACTAAAGATGTGAAGAGTAGCATGAATGAGACTATATATATTTTTAAAGTTTTCATATTATTGAATAATAAGTTTTTTATTGACGATGTTGTTGTTTTGTAAAATGCTAATGATGTAAATCCCTTTACCCAAATGCGAAATATTCATTTCGGTAGTTTTAGTGTTTAGTACTTGTGAATATACTTTATTGCCTGTTAGTGAATAGATTTCTAAATTAGCTTGAACAGTCATCGTTTCCGATGTTTCTATTGCAAGTTTATATTGTCCATTATTAGGATTGGGTTGTATTACTACATCCCATTCAGATGATGTTTTTTTAAATTGAATTTCAATCTCAGCATTTAAGTTACTCATTTCCTCTTCAACTGCATCACTCATTGGATTTTTCTGACGGAGATATCCTGTAAAATCAGTACACTCTGGATGTAGTACTTCAATAAACAAATGTGTCTCACTACCGCTTTCTGCATGGAATTCGGTTCCAGAAATTATCATTTCTTTCATCTGTAGATATTTATTTTTTTTTTGTCAGATGGAATACGCCATGTTACCTGCCCGTACCGAAAAGGTACGTTCGGGCG
>JADLER010000187.1 GCA_020846025.1 Bacteroidia bacterium
ATTTGTTTAAAACTTGAAAAGCGTCAAGCAGCTGTTTAAATATCAATAAGGCTTTTTTTTAGGGTAAAGCAGTTTATTTTTTCAAAACTCCTTACAATGTGCCTCCATTGCAATACTCATACACGAAATAGAAATTATTGGGTGTTTTTAACATATCAATGTACTTAATAATATGCTAATGCTTTTAAATATTGGTGAGAATGTTTATTTAATTTACTGTGCATTCTTCAAGCTTTTTATTCTATTTGAATCTTCTAACTTAGATTACTTTTACAGCATATTATTTATTATCGTTTTTATTAATTGATCTGTATACTTTCCCGTAGGCTCCTTCTCCAATAATCTCGTAAAGTGTGTAATTTTCGATGATTCTTACCATTTTAAAGAATTAAAAAAATAAAAAATAACTTGAATACAAGAAAATTACAATAAATTAATCAACAATTATAATATTTTTGTATAAAATATGGCTGATAATCAAGTAAAATTTTTATCTATTTTAGCACGAAAGATCATTCCAAAAACAAGAAAACGTATTCTTAAATACTAAAAAACTTCTTGCTAAAAAAACTACATCAGGCGTTAGATACTTTAAAAACGTTGGACTCGGATTCAGAACTCCCAAATAAGCTATTGAATCTACATACGTTGATAAAAAATGTCCATTCACCAGTAACGTCTCAATTAGAGGAAAAATCCTTAAGGGAATGTGTATCTCAACAAAAATGCAAAGAACAATTGTTGTAAGAAGAGACTATCTTCACTATGTACCTAAATACAATAGATATGAAAAAAGACACAGAAATATTCCAGTACACTGCTCCCCAGCTTTCTCAGTTAAAGAAGGTGATATCGTTGTTATTGGATAATGCAGACCTCTTTGCAAAACTGTACATTTCAACGTTCTTAAAGTTATTCCAAACGAAATCGTAGGTAATGTCAGAAAACAATTCATGTTGTTTTGATTAAAAGGATTAAAGCTTTATTTAAACTTTTAATAATTACTTTTTATTTAATTTTAATTGAAGAAAACTTCAAAAATAAGGTTTTAGAGAATAAGGATTTAAGATATAGTTTTGCATTAAAAATTAAATCTTTCTTTTATTTGGAAAACATGTGAAGGAATTCATTTGTTGTAATAAATTCAATTATAAAAAATATTGAATATTATAATTATCAATTTTTTGTGATAAGAATGAAATACATCGTCTCTGAACAATAACTCGAAATTCCTGAAGGAGTCACTGTTGACGTCAAATCAAGAGTCGTCACAGTTAAAGGTAAATTAGGAACTCTTACCAAATCATTCAAACATATTCCATTCGAAATGTTGAAAGAAAAAAGTAAAAAAGGAAATCCATCTCTTAAATTCAGAATGTGGCTTCAAAAAAAGAAAAGAAACGCTGTTCTTGGTACAGTAAGAAGCATTATTAGAAACATGATGCACGGAGTTACCAACGGATATAAATTTAAAATGGTCTTAGCATATGCCCATTTCCCAATTGTTGTTAATGTAATAGAAAACGGAAGAGTACTATTTTTATTTAATTTAGGCTGTTGAAATTAAAAACTTCTTAGGATTTAAAATGAACAAAAGAATTGACGCTCCAGAAGGAGTTCTTATTACCAAAAAATAATAAGAAAAGAACAATATTACTCTTCAAGGTATTAACTTAGATGATGTCTCTCAAGTATGCGCTAGAATTCAACAAGCAACAGTTATTCAAGACAAAGATTTGAGATCTTTCTTAGACGGTATTTACGTTCAAGATGCCAGACTTTAATACAACGATTGATTATTCAATACATATTTAAACCTTTTAACATTTATTATTATTTTTTTTAATTAGTATATATATTTAGGTTCAGAATCTATCTATATAAATCTTAATCTTAATCTTGAAGTTATGAGGATCAGTGTATTTACTCGATAAACAAAGCAAAAAATATTTTATTTACCACCTGAAAAAGTAAATAAGATTATATTTTATTTATAAACACTCACAATTTCTTAAAAAAATAATTTGATAAAATCATTCATTAAAGATATCATAAAATATCTTCAAGAAAATAATACCTTTTAGTTCTGAAGATTAACATGCGATGGCGCCTATACAGACTATACAAAGCCTTATCCTTTTGTTTCTCTAAAAGAATTGTAGACCCAATTATTTTATGGTCCTCCATTCTGATTTTGGGGTATTTTGACTGTTTATCCATTTGAATCCATGGCGATACGAATTGATTATTTAGATTTTTTAACTTTATAAATAATTAATCCGATAATTACCACAAAAATTACACCTCCAATAGCAATTCCAACAATCATTCCCACTTTATTTTATGATCCTGAACCCTATGAATAGACAGCATCTTATAAAAATAATCCTACTGAGCTTCCAACCATAGGAATGCCAAATCCTGTATTGATTGTACTACTTACACTGTTGGCAACGGCACTTGCACTTGAACCACTATCTGGAGAAGCAGCAACTCCTACAACTACTGATCCTTATCTAAGGAAAGTTACAATGATTGTTGCCAATACCCTTGCTGATAAGGTATCAATGATTCCTTGAAGGGCTCCTTCACTAAGGAAATTCGAAAAATTATAATCAAATTTTATTTATACTCCTACAACTAATTTCTTTAAACAACTAGTTCCATTTAATCTATATTAGTCACTTATGCAACTTACACACAAATTTCTCAAAATTAAGCATTCTTTACAAGGGCTTTTACATGGTTGGCATGTTTGATCAACAGTAGCAGAAGACAAATCGGTTGAATCAGAACTCATACTAACTGCTTCTTTAATATATCCAGGCTTGCATACAACGCTTGTGACGCTATCCATACACACTGACGTACCCTATGGACAGTTTATACAACTTCCAGCACTATTTGCATAATATCCCTAGCCACAGGCTAGACAAAAGGTAGAATTTGTGCAACTTGCACAATTGTTAATACATTTTTGACATAATCCATCTGTATCTTTATAAGAACCAACCATACAAAAAAGACATCCTTGACCTCCACATGTAAGATCAGGTTCACATCTTCCATTTATCATAGTAAAGTTTGTCGAGCATGATAAGCACGCAGTTTATGTACATGTTTTACAAGGGTAAATACACTAACGTTGACAAAACGTACCAGTCGAATTTTAAAATAGTTTGAACCCGTTTATACATCTAGAACAAACACCACTAGAGCAAGTTTGACAATTTAATGGGCATCTAACGCATTTACCTTCTACTGATTCAAATCCGTTTGTGCATCCTGTACAAAGGAGAGGATTACTAGGATCACAGGAAGCTCCACAACTTGAAACACATTTAACGCATTTACCACTTGGTGCCAATACATATCCAAAACTACATTGGCTACATGCTGTTGCATTGCAATTCAAACACCCAGTTGGGCAAGATGTCTTTGCATCTACACAAGATGTAATATTGAGTATGAATCCCATTCTACATGCTGTACAAACAATAGGTGATGAGCATGTCGTACAGTTACGAGGACAGGCAACACAGCTACCAGAAGATAAAACTCTATCGGTTGGACAAGAAGTGCATGTTCTAATATTAGAAGAATCACAACTCTGACACCCTTATTAGCACTTTAAACAAACACTGCCATTTAAAACAAACCTTTATTAACATTCCAAGCAAAGTTATAAATTCTGAGTATTGCATTTTTTACAACCTTTTCTACATTAAACTATCTATCCACCAACCATGGTTTTTCCCTCTTTATAATTTGTGCAAGAAATATTATCGGTACATTAAGAACAAGCCTAATTGCATAATTTGCAAAATCCAGACTCATTTTTATATGTTCCAGGTTGACATGTAATGCAGAATTGAGGATTTTATTGTTTACAAACCAAACAACCTTGACCGCATGGAGTACACAATTTTGATGTGATACTGACGACAAATCTTTATTAACATTTGTAGCATTCAGGAGTGGTTGCTGAGGAAGAGCATTCTAAGCATTTTTTCGGACAAAGCTGACATTGTCCATCAACTAGACTGGTTCCATTGGCGCATTATATGCAAATTGATGCATTTGATGCCAAACATGTTCTACAAATACCTTGCTTGCATGCAAAACATTTTCCATTCGAATCGGCTAGTCTAGAAAAAGGGGACATACAATCTATACATTTGGTAGAATTTGAAGGATCGCAAGTCAAACAGGGAGAAGCACACAAAATACAGGTATTTGAAGAAGTAAGCTTAAATGGAGGAACACATTAGGTACAGTTAGTTGTTGGGCCATCACACCTTAAACATGGAGGTACACATTTAAGACATATTCTATCACCTGAGCCTGAATTAGTATATCCTGCAACACATTTTGAACAAGTGGTAGATTAATTACAGTCTTGACAATTGGGTTGACAATTTGTACATTGATTAGTAGTTGAATTAAAGAAAAATCCTAAAATACATCCTCGACAACTAGCAGGGGCAGAATCAAAATTGAAATATTGGAAAGGTTAACTTCCTACAAGTTGTTGATAAGTTCCCTTAAAATATCTTCTGAAGCCAGTTTGATTAAATATGAATTTGAAGAAAAATTAAACGGTTAATCTATCACCGGCACTGACTTGACCATTAAAAGAAAAATTTCCCCATGGATTACTACTATTTCCAATACTGTTGTTTCCAAAGAAATTCGAATAGTTTCCAAACATATCTGTGAAATTTGAAGTCATATTAGCATCTTGAAGTCTTCTTCTTGTGAAGTTGCTAAAGAATTCGGAATAATTCCCTGACATATTACCAAAGAAATCAGACAAATTGCCATTGTTAGACATGTTGCCGAAGAAATTAGAATAATTGCCAAAGTTCGACATATTACCGAAGAAATTTGAATAGTTACCCATTAAGCCTGAGTAATTTCCAAAGAAATTTGAATAGTTTCCGGTATTGTTGCCAAAATTTGGTCCTGAAAAGTTTCCTCCCATGGAATTATTGCCCATATTTTGTAAATTATAAGCACCTTTGAATTGTTAAGTATTTCCTTGTATTTTTGTATCCAAATTCCTGACAAAAGATTCATCAATAAATATTTAAAAGTTATGATACATATTAAAAATTATTTAAGTGAAGTTTGGAGATGAGAGATTAAGAGATTGTAAATTTTAAGGTGGTCCTAAAAGGCTAAAGTTAGCATCTGCTGGTATAACTGACTGGAAAGTTAAGGTTGGATCAAACATAGTTATCACATACCAATTCATATAGAGAGTAAAAAACTTTTATAATTGATCTATATAGGCATTATAAGTATTGACAAATTTTTCAACTTGAGCAATTCCAGCTTTAAAATTTTAAATTACCGTAGTGGGATTTATGTCAAATTAGCAGTTCATGCATGGATATTGACATTTATTGCAAGACCCGTCACTTTTTAAATAATATCCGCTTTTACAAGATTAGCATAAATTATTTGATCCAGGTCTGCAATTTTTACATAGGCTATTTAAGCAACTTGCATCTCTTTGGCATCGACCTTAAGTTCCCGTCATAGTCAAATTCATTCCTTAAATGCAAGATGTGCAATTTGTTGGTATTCTTGAACAGGTCAAACAATTGACATCACAACTAAAACATTAATTTAATGCAAGGTTGAGATTATAATTAGGAAGGCATTATCGACAGACTGGGCCTAAGGTTGAGCCTGCTGGAGGCGCAGTACAATTTTTGCATCCATTTTTGCAGGGCTTACATGTTGAATCGATATCAAGATAATATGTGATTTCACATGTTGTGCAAGCAGTTGAGGTTGAACAAACTTTGCAATTTTTGGCGCAAGGGGTTTGGGCATAAATCTGCAAAGATAATGCAGAGAATAAGAGGAATAAAGCTATGATTTTTAGATTCATTTAAATTATAACAAGGATAATTCTATATAGGAAATTTGAACATAAAATAAGCAATAAATACCTAACAGCAAAAATTTACAAAAATAATTATGGAAAATGATCTTTTCGATTGAAAAATAAGTAACTCTTTTATATTAAATAGAAATTTTTATACAAAAAGATGAATGTTAGGTTTGATGCGGTATTTAATTTTGAAAAGGATTAATAAGTGCATATTTTGAAAAGAAAAGAATAGAAATGATCCATAAAATATTTAAAGTTGAATTAAAAAGGAAATAAAAGCTAGTATGTAAATAGAAAAAATGAGCGTAAGGAAATGAAATAGGCTGAGGATAAATAGTAAAATAAAAATTTTGATTGGAAAATAGAAAAATATTTTATG
>JADLER010000188.1 GCA_020846025.1 Bacteroidia bacterium
TCTATAGCGGCGGGGATCACCTCTTCCCATTCCGAACAGAGAAGTTAAGCCCGCCAGCGCTGATGGTACTTGGTCTAAAGCCCGGGAGAGTAAGTCGATGCCAATTTTCAATAAAGCCCCTTCAGTACTGTTGGGGCTTTGTTGTTTCTATCCTAATCCAATTGTTCTAAAACACATTAGCGTATATCACTGATTTTGATAAGCAACATGAAGCCTAAGATGATTGGCCAGTATCTGTGTGTTTCATGTTTTTTTTTACCCCAGATTGTGCATTAGAAATTAGTAATGAGAGTTAAAAGCCCAATAAAATATGAACTTTTACGAATGAAGCGTAGCCACTGCTACGGTGAAAGAGAAAAAGTTGCGAAGCTTCATATTTTGCAGGGATTTTAGCTCGTAATAGAATTACTAATGCATAATCTGGGTTTACGATACTTTTAGCGTCAAAAGTATCCAAAACCGTTTCATTTTTCGGAAGAAAATTATTTTACTCTTCCTAACTTTTCTTTGCTTCTCCAAAGAAAAGTTACAAAAGAAAAGAGCCCACAAAAGCCAACAGAAAGTTTCATTTGTCGCATGAGCCTGCGCTTGCAAGCTATGAAACTTTCAGTTCACACCTTTCGTGGACATCCTCGCACTCAAAAGCCTGTGTGTGGGTTTTCACGCTATGCTATTCCAGTTGTACGCCTTGATTTTTTTTGTAACTTTTTGTATCAAGACAAAAAGTTTTATAAAAAGTCTTGAACTTTTGTTTCTTTTGCTTCAAGGAAAAAGAAATGAGAAAATAAATTAAATGATATGAACGAGCTAATAACCGAAAGGTTGAATTAAGCTAGGCATATTTTACTTTTTTATTTGTATTTTTATCTCATATATAACATACAATTTGTATTCATTACAACGAGTTTTTTTATTGGCTGATTTTAGGGGTAATTTTATGCGGATATTTAGAATTATTTATCTTTTAATTATTACAGACATTTGTTTCGGGCAAAAGGACTTAATCGGGCTTTTTGGAGAGTGTAATTCCCCAACTTCGGGTTATTTATGTAATCAAGTTCAATTCAAGGAGAATAATTCTTTTGTGTTTTATGATTTGTTGCATTTAAGAGGCTGGACCTTATCCGAAGGTTTTTGGAAAAGAAAGGGTGATACAATTGTTCTTAATTCCCCTCAAAACTTCTATTCAATTAAGTATATTGCTAGCAAAGTCTCTTCGGATAGTTTGATAATACAAATTAATGATAGCATTGAACCCTTGGCCTTTGCAGGTGTTTTGATTAATTCAAAATCCACTACACTTGGAATTTCAGGAAAATTAACGGTTCATAAAAAGTACTTAGATACTATTTATGTTTTCTACCCTTCTATTACTTCTGGCCCTATTCTTATTGACAAGTTAAAAGCAAATACTTCAGAAAAAATTATAATAAATATGGATGCTAATCAGTTTGGTAAAATTAATTTCAATAATGAGAAATGGCTTTTGAGAGGTAACAAACTGTTTTACTCAAGAAAGGTAGATAGTAGTTATTATGATGATGAGAAATACTTTATCAAAGTTAAAATAACAGACCTCAAATACAACAAGGATTATTGATAAATGAACTGTTATTAACGTATGGTTATCACACAAAACTCTTTCTCACTCTAACTCTGTGTTCAATAAGATTTCGGAATACTCTGGCTGCTTGCAATTAATCCACCACTTTTAATTCAATAGAATTTAGTAGAAGTGTATCTTGATATTTTGAAATAGCTTTTATAGAAGAGATAAATAGTTTACTATTTTTATCAATTAGTAATAGTCTTTGTCTTGTCGCATAAGAAATTGAATCGCCTTGTGCATAAGTTTCAGAAATAATTTTACCTCTCGAACGATAAATAATTTCGTACGTGTATATTTTTAATCCAATGGTATTATGATTAATCTCGATTTTATTTTTCTTGTTATATAAATCAGATAATTTAATAGTTCCATTATATAAATGACAAAAGGTAGCACTCCAAGGTGCTTCGCTCTGAACTAATGAGGGCTTAGTTTTTTCTTTTCTTATAACCACTTTTTGAACTTGTGAAAAACCATGAAGTGTAATAAAAACAAAAAACACATGTAGTAACCGCATCATTAACTCATGTTATTTTGGTTAATAATAGCAATGGCTTTACCTTTTAATTCTTTGCCTATAAATCCTGAGTTATGGTTGCTCGCTGCAATATGTGATTTATCAAACACATATTTTGTATGTGGGTTAAAAATAGTAAGATTAGCTTCGGTGTTTTCTTTAATTTCAGGGATATTGGTGCCTAATATGCGACGTGGGTTTTTAGTAATGGTATCAATCATAGTTTCTAAACTAGCTTTGGTGTGTAAGGCTGTGTGTAAAACACCAAAGCAACTTTCTAAACCAATCATGCCATTGTTGGCGTGGTCAAACTCTACATCTTTACTTTCAATATCTTGTGGATTATGATCGCTAACTATCACATCAATAATTCCATCAGCTATTCCTTTTCTTAATGCTTCTACATCTTCTTTTGAACGAATTGGAGGATTTACTTTGTAATTGGTATCAAATCCCTCTAATATGGTATCCTCAAGCAATAAATTGTAAGCAGCTACTCCGCAGCTTACGTTTAATTTTTTTGCTTTCGCTTTTTTAATAATTTCCACACTGCCTTTGGTGCTTATGGTAGGTATGTGCAATTTACCTCCTGTGTATTCTAAAATTTGTAAATTACGTTGCAACATAATTTCTTCGGCTAATGTTGATATGCCTTTTAAACCAAGCTTGGTAGAGGTAAGGCCCTCGTTCATTTGTCCACCATTATAAATGGTCTTGTCATCACAATGTGTAATTATAAAACTTTGAATATTGTGTGTGTATTGTAGTGCTCTATAAATCAACCCTGCATCAGCAATTGGTTTTTTGTAATCGCTAAATGCCATCGCTCCTGATAATTTCATATCATACATCTCTGCCAAATCTTTTCCTTCTTGCTGATGGCTAATTGTACCAATTGGATAGACAGTTACTATGTTGCTTTTAGAACGATTTTTTAAATATTCAATTTGTGTTTTATTATGTAAAGGTGGATTAGTTCCGCTCATCACACACACCTCAGTAAAACCTCCTTTAGCAGCACTTTTTAAACCGTTTTGCAATGTTTCTTTATATTCGTAACCTGGGTCACAAAAATTACATTGCATATCCATCCAACCTATTGAAACGTGCAAACCATCTTCTTCCAATAATTTAATTCCTTTTTCGGGTGTAATAGATTTTTTAATTTGAGTGATAATCCCTTTCTCAATTAAAATATCCATTGTTTTTCCGTTTAATGGGTTTCCAGAATCAACTATGGTAGCTTGTTTTATAAGTAGGTTCATATTAATTATTTACAAAAGGTATTTAATTTTTAAATAAGCGTATAATTAAAATCTCAGCAAGTAAAAATACCAAGGTTAAAATTAAACATAATTTCCATAATTTCGTATCATCGTTTATTTCTTGCAATACTTTTGTTAAAGATTTTTCGCCTGGAGAGATTATTTGGAATGTGTTGAGGCCTAATTCGTCTATTTGTTTTTGTAATTGTTCATTGGTTTCAAATTGCATATCAGATTCAATTCGATTAAAGTTAAAAGCAATATTTTTTATACTATTAGTATGTTGGGAGATGGTATAAAAACCTGCTTGGTTTATTTGATTTTGTGTGTATAGTATAGTGGCATTGTTAGATACACGATGCTCAGGAATAATGTCTATTTTTTTATCATTACTAACAATGTGTAATGGTTGTTCTGGATTTTTGTTCTCATAGTTTAGTTCAATATTAGTATTAGTTGCAGTGATGTAGTATATAGGCGTTGGCTTTAGACTCATAATAGCCATTTTTAAAATACTTGGTACAAATAACGCATGTTTTATAAAATTTGAACTTTCAGTATTTGAAGGTATTGCAAATAAATATAATTTTCCGGACCCCAATGTTTGATATAAAAGAAGTGGATCGCCATTTTGTAACATCATAAGGTTTTGTGTGGTGTTTTTAGTGTGGTTCAAAAAAGTATAGTGTGCATTTATTCTAGGCAAATCCATATTAACATCTATTTTATCAAACACACCTTCAAATAAACCTTGTTCGAAATTTATAGATTGTGTTTTTACTCGATTTGTATCTAGGGGCGCTAATTTTGGGAGTTGCAAGGATTTCAGAGCTAATTGAAATTCTTCTAGGTTAATTTTTTGAGCAGGGAAGATAATTAAACTGCCACCTGTTGTAACAAACTTCTGAATTTCAGAAATTAATCCGCTTGAAAAGGTAGATAGCTCGTTTAATATAATTAGGTTACAGCTTTTAAATAAACTATAATCAATCGCATTTTCTGAATTTTCATAATACTTAAATAAGCTATCTTGTTGCATAAGTGCCCTAAAATTTTGAGTTGTTTGGCTGTCTTTGCCATTTACTACTAAGGTGTGAATGATAGATTGCGCATTAAAGCTAAAATAAAAGTGGTCGTCGTACGTAATAGGATAATCTTCAATTATTAATTCGCCATTATTTATGCCATTATTTTTAATTGTAAAAGAAAGGTTCACTTCTTTTTTATTACCAGCGCTAATATTATAAGAAGCTAATGACACTTGTGCATCATTTATGTGTAGTTTTATATTGCCATTTTCGATGTCTTTTGCGCTATTATTTACAATAAGAACATGCAGGGTTTGTTGTGTTCCAGATTGCTGTACTGGCGACTCAAACCACACGCTGTCTATATACACATTATTCATCTCGTTGGCTGTTATTGGAATTAAGCTAACTTGCATGCTCGTATCTTGATTTTCTTTTGAGAAAACAGCTTGTTTTTTTTGAAAATCACTTAAAATAAAAATTCGTTTTTGCTTTAAAGAACTATTTTGTAAAAAATCAGATTGGCGTTTGATAACTGCCGATAATGGTTTAGTTGCAGATGAAATTTTTATATTCTGTAATTGCTCAATAAATTCTTCTTTGGATAGAAACCGTTGATGTTTGCCTTCAAAATCATTAGTAATGAGCTGAATTTTATCATCATTACTTAAACTTAAAATAATATCGTTGGCATATTGTTTAGCATTTTCAAGTAAAGTGCCTTTAGAGTTAATACTTTCCATGCTAAAAGAATTGTCAATATAAATACTCACAGCCTTGTTGCCCTTATTATGAGATTTTTTTCCGGGTATATAGGGCTGTGCAAATGCAAAGACCAAAAATGTTATAGCTAATATCCTACAAATTAAAATGAGAAGTTCTTTTAACTTTGATTTATGATCGCTCTCTTGTTTCAGTTCTTTTAAAAAACGAACATTGGTAAAATATACTTTTTTATATCGCCTAAAATTAAATAGATGAATGATAATTGGAATTGATATGGCAATGAGCCCAATTAAAAATGTAGGAAACAAAAAATTCATCAAGGGTAAAAATAACAAAAATCTCAACGGATAGAAAACCGTTGGGATTTTTTAAAGAAGCCGAATGTTTTTTATTTACCAAATTGACTACCATCATAAGCCCATTTTATCCAAATGGAACCCCAAGTAAAACCGCCACCAAAAGCAGATATAATGATGTTGTCGCCTTTCTTAAATAATTTTTCATAATCCCACAACAATAATGGAATTGTTCCAGAGGTTGTATTTCCATATCGTTCAATATTCATCAGCATTTTATCTAAACTTAAACCCATGCGGTTGGCGGTAGCTTCGCAAATACGTTTATTAGCTTGATGTGGTAAAAGCCAAGTAATATCGCTTGATGATAGATTATTTTTCTCCATAATTTCAGCACTCACCTCAGCCATATTTACAACTGCATGTTTAAAGACTGTCTGTCCTTCTTGATGAACGTAATGTAACTTTTTATCAATGGTGTCGTGCGTAGGTGGCATTAATGAACCACCTGCTGCTTGATATAAGTAGTTTCTACCAGCGCCATCGGCTCTTAGTATAAAATCTTTTACACCTAAATCTTCTTCGGAAGGTTCTAATAAAACTGCACCACCGCCATCACCAAATATAACACATGTGGCGCGATCTTCGTAGTTAATAATTGAACTCATCATATCTACACCTACAACTACTACTTTTTTATAACGACCTGTTTCAATAAATTGAGACCCTGTAGCTAGTGCATATATAAAACCAGAACATGCTGCTGATAAATCGTAACCCCACGCATTTTTAGCTCCAATTTTATCACAAATAACGTTGGAGGTACTTGGAAAAACGTAATCGCCTGTAATGGTTCCCACAATAATCATATCTAGATCCATAGCGGTAATACCACGTTTTTTAAGCAGTTCTTCAATGGCAATCACCATCATATCGGAAGTAGCTTTACCAGGAACTTTTAAAATACGGCGTTCTTTTATGCCTGTACGGGTAGTAATCCATTCGTCGTTAGTATCTACCATCTTCGACAAACCTTCATTATCAAGAATAAAATCAGGTACGTGTCCTCCGATGGCAGTAATAGCAGCTCTTATCATAAATTCTTATTGAAATATCGTTTTAATTTTTTCGTTTAGGTTTGCCTCCACAATATCTTTACTCAGCACCATCATATTTTTAAAGGCTAAGGCACTTGATTTGCCGTGTGCTATCATTGCATTGGCGTTTATACCGAGAATAGGTGTACCTCCATATAATTCATAATTAAATGTATCAAAATAACTATCACTTCTATTTCTTTTCTTAATTAATGAATAAAATGCCTCAGCTGTTTTTAATAAAATGTTACCTGTAAAACCTTCGCAAACAATTACATCGGCTTTATCTTCAAACACTTCAATTCCTTCTACATTTCCTATAAAATTAAAGTCTTTGCTATTCTTCATAAGGGCGTGTGTAGCTTGAGCTACTAAATTTCCTTTTTCAGGTTCTTCTCCAATGTTAAGTAATCCAATCTTAGGAGTAGAAATTTTGTAAACTTCGCGAGCATAAACATTACCCATCATAGCAAATTGATATAAGACATCAGGCTTACAATCTGCATTAGAACCAACATCTAAAACAATACCAAACCCACCATCTTCTTTTGGAAGCATGGAAGTTATGCAAGGTCTAATAACACCAGGAATAGTTTTTACTGAAAACATAGCACCCACAAGCATAGCGCCAGTGTTTCCGGCACTTGCAAATGATTGAATTGCTCCCTGTTTTAATAGTTGAAAACCTACAGCTATAGAGCTATTAGGTTTTTGAGACAATGCTTTGGTTGGATGTTCGCCCATTTCTATCACATCTGGAGCATGAACAAACTCGAAAGCGTCTTCAGAAACACCTTTGTTTTTCAAATATGTTTTGGCTAGTTCAGCATCGCCAATTAAAACCATTTTTACCGACGAAGGTAAACTTTCAAGAGCCATAATAGCTCCGTCTATGCAATTATTTGGAGCATAATCACCTCCAAGTATATCTAATCCTAACTTCATATAAATTCCTTCAATACCAATAGGCTAAGCAAATAAATTATGCTTAATAAAACAATTTTAATACGGCAAAGTTATTAACCTGAATGTATAAATGAAACTTTTATGACATGTTTTTGCTAATTATAAGGTGTTAATTATTTGATTGTGTGGCAGATAATTGTTTAAATAAGAATAAATTCTATTATAAGATTGAAATACAAAAATTGCTGTAATTTTGCGCCATGTCCATTCAAGAAATAGAGCAAGAAATAATTGATGAATTTGAATTATTTGGCGATGACTGGGAAGGTAAATATGAGCATTTGATAGAACTTGGTAAGTCGCTACCTAAAATAGAGGAGCAATACAAAACTGAAGATAGAATTATTAAAGGTTGTCAAAGTAAAGTGTGGCTACATTCACACATACAAGATGGTAAAATTATTTATACAGCCGATAGTGATGCCATTATTACTAAGGGCATGGTAGCATTAATGGTGCGTGTTTTATCGCATCAATCACCTCAAGATATTTTAAATGCCAATTTAGATTTTGTATCAAAAATTGGATTGACTGAGCATTTGTCGCCAACACGTGCTAATGGTTTAGTAAGTATGATTAAGCAAATGAAGCTAGATGCTATGGCACTTTCAACGGTTAAATAAATGAATAAAAAGCTTCTCTCTTGGATTATACTCATTGTTTTATCTCTTGTTTGGGGTAGCTCTTTTATTTTAATGAAACAAGGTTTAAAAGCTTATACGAGTGATGAAGTAGCTGCTTTAAGAATTACTATTGCTTCAATCTTTATGATGCCTTTTTTAATAAAACATTATAATCAATTAAATTTTCGGAAAGATTTAAAGGGGCTGGTTTTGATGGGAGTGTTCGGTAGTTTAATTCCTGCATTTTTGTTTACTAAAGCCGAAACGCAAATAAGTAGTAGCTTAACAGGAATGTTAAATGCTTTAACACCTATGTTTACGGTTATTGTAGGGGTATTATGGTTTAAACAAAAATTAAATCAACGTCAGTTACTAGGCGTAATAGTGGGTTTCTTGGGTGCCATAGCCTTAGTTACTTTAGGAGATGGTAAGAATGACCAAACCACTAATATAATTTATAGTTTATTAGTGGCATTAGCCACTATATGCTATGCTATTAGTGTTAATGGAATTGGTGTTTATTTATCAGAAACTAATTCTATAGCAGCTACTGTTTGGTCATTTTTAATTATTGGACCTATAGCTGCTATTTATTTATTTGGTTTTACTGATGTTATTGATCACACACAAGCATCGCCTCAGGGCATTAAATCTTTAGGGTTTATTAGTATTTTGGCCATTTTTGGCTCGGCATTATCAATTATAGTATATAATAATTTAATAAAAATGGCAGGTACTGTATTTGCTGCCAGTAGCACCTATTTAATACCTGTGGCTGCTATTGCTTGGGGCTTGAATGACGGCGAAACAGTAACAGTTTTTCAACTTTTAGCTATATTAGTTATTATTGGAGGCATCTGGATAATTAATTCATCACCACGAATTAAGAATGATAAGACTCTAACGGATTGATTTTGAGTGTATTATTTTAATATTTAAAAATCCTTTTAAGATAACTCAAAACATAAAAAATCTACTTAGGCTATTAAAAAATGTCGCAAAACATTTGTCAAATACAAAAAAGAGCCTATCTTTGCCGTCCCAAAAATTATTAACAATTAAAATTTAAAAAGCATGTATGCAATTGTAGAAATAGCAGGGCAACAATTTAAAGTGGAACGTGGCAACAAAGTTTACGTTCACCGCCTTGATGCTAACGAGGGTGCTAAAGTAGAATTTGACAAAGTTTTCTTAATTGATAACGGCGGAAAAATCTCTGTTGGTACTCCTACTGTAGAAGGAGCTAAAGTAGCCGCTACAGTAATTGAACACCTTAAAGGTGATAAAGTGGCTGTATTTAAAAAATTACGCCGCAAAGGTTATCAAAAATGGAATAACCACCGTCAACATTTAACTCAAATTTTAATTCAAGGTGTGTTACCAAAAGGCGAAACCTTAAAAGATGAGTTAAAAGCTGAGAAAACAGTGCGTAACCGTACAGCAGTAGCTAAAAAAGCAACACCGGTTGCTGAAGTAGCTGCTCCAGTTAAAAAAGCGCCTGCAAAAAAAGCCGCTGCTAAGAAAGCACCAGCTAAGAAAGCAGCTAAAAAAACAGAAGAGTAAAAAAAGAGTGGTTGCAAAATTCAATCACAAACTTGAATATTAACATTAAAAATTAATAGAAAATGGCACATAAGAAAGGGGCCGGTTCAACAAACAACGGTCGTGAATCACACAGCAAACGTTTAGGCGTTAAAATTTTCGGTGGTCAAGTTTGTACTGCTGGAAACATCATCGTTCGTCAACGTGGAACCAAACACAATCCAGGCTTAAACGTGGGTATGGGTAAAGATCATACACTTTATGCTTTAATTGATGGTACAGTTGTATTTAAAAAGAAAAGAGACGATAGATCATACGTTTCGGTTGTTCCTGTTGGGGCATAATCGGGATGGTATATTGATACATTACTTTTAAAAAGAGCCCCCGATTGGTGGGCTTTTTTTATTTAATAAGCATGAAAGTTAAATGTTACATAGTTATTTGTGTGGTTCTTTTTACAGCATGTGTAAGTTTAAAGGAAAAGCCGTTGCCTATCGAGAAAACGGCATTTTATACTTTTTCGATTCAGCGAGACACAATAAAAAACCAATCTCAATTTAAAGTGTTAGACGTGCAAATAGCGGATACGAAGATTAACTACCATTTAAATAAAGCAATAGAAAAAGAACCTTATTACATACGGTTGAATATTATAGATGAATCTAAACACCAAATTACAGCCTTAGTGAGTCACCCATTATACAAGCGATTTGACTTATATTCAGAAACGGGAGAAATTGAATCAAAATCGGTTAAATTACAGAATGCCGAATTTGTACTGAGAGTCCCATTTTTTTCGAGTTATAAAACAATTACTTTCACCGAAACCATTAACTTTGTTAATCAAAAACCCATCACGCTTAAATATGAAAAATAAACTACTTATTTTGTTTTCACTTACTCAGTTAGTTTTAATAGCTCAACCTACCGTTTTTGGTGTTGATACCTTATGGAAAACGGGGCCATTAAACAAACGTATTAACTTAGTGATTATGGGTGATGGTTTTACTACGTCAGATACAGCAAATTTTAATACTCAGGTAAATAATTTAACAAATTATTTATTCAGTATTTCTCCTTTTGATAATTATAAAAATTACTTTAATATTTTTCGCATCAACAGTGTTTCGCCTGGGTCAGGAATAACACATGAAGGAAACGCAACTGATGTTACTGAGCCTGCTTCACCTGTTCAGTTTGTTACTACAAGTTTTAATACTAAGTTTGATAATTATGGTATTCATCGTTTAATCTATTCTATGAATTCGGTAAGGGTGTATTCTGTTATGGCCACTCATTTTCCTAATTATGATCAATTAGTAATTCTTGGCAACTCTACCGAATATGGAGGTGCAGGTGGTGATTATGCCGTGTGTTCTATTCATCCTTCATCTAAAGAGATTTTTGCACACGAAATGGGACATTCGTTTGCAGGCTTAGCTGATGAATACTGGGCAGGTGCAAGTTATGCTGCCGAAAAACCAAATATGACCGCTAATAGTAATACTATTAACACAACTTGGTATCAATGGATTGGGGATAATGGCATTAATGTATATCCTTATGGTTCAACAGCACCTGCTAATGCTTGGTTTCGACCACATCAAAATTGTAAAATGCAATTTTTAAATAAACCTTTTTGTTCGGTATGTAAACAAACTATTATCGAAACAATTCACTCTCTCACCAACCCAATTGATAGCTATAGTCCATCAAGTGCTACTACTGTAAGTGTTACTAATGCCAATCAAGTGTTTAAAACAACATTATTATTACCAACTCCTAATACTTTAAAAACTACTTGGCAGTTAAATTCAAATATTGTGGCTAATAATATAGATACATTGTTAGTAACACCCTCGATGCTGGCTAGTGGTAATAACACTTTAACCTTAACTGTGATTGATACAACACAATTAACCAGAGATGATTACCACATTGCTCTACATGCTTATAATGTTGTGTGGACTGTAATGGCAAATGTAGCGGGTATTGAAACTATTACACCAAACATTGAATATTCGTTCTTTCCTAATCCTGCTGCAGATAATTTACATTTGAACTACACCATCCAAGAACAATCTGATGTTGCAATTTCTGTAACTGATATGAATGGGAAAGTATTGTATGAATCTAAACAAAAGAAACAAAATGTTGGATCCTATAAAACCGACATAAATACATCCGAATTAGCCGAAGGATATTATGTACTTACTATAAAACTCAACAAACAAGTTATTAATAATAAATTTATCATTTCAAAATAAGGTATGTTACAACTAGCGTATATCAGAGACAACAAAGAAGATGTATTAAAACGTTTAGCCATCAAAAATTTTAAAGATGCTGAATCAATTATTCAATCAGTAATTGAATTAGATAATAAACGAAAGGCTGCACAAAAGCAAGCTGATGACCTTAAAGCAGAAGCAAATGTTCTTGCTAAACAAATAGGAGAGTTAATGAAGTCGGGAAAAAAAGACGAAGCAGAAGTTCTGAAAACGAAAACGGCTGAGTTAAAACAAAACGAAAAACAACTTGACGAAAATTTAAAAGCTATTGAGTTAGAAATACATGCCATTTTAGTTACAGTACCTAACACACCTAATTTATCTGTTCCAATTGGAAAAACACCAGAAGATAATTTAACTGTTTTTGAACACGGTATAAAACCCACCTTGCCAACTAATGCTCAGCCGCATTGGGAATTAACAAGCAAATATAATTTAATTGATTTTGAACTTGGTGTAAAATTAACAGGAGCTGGTTTCCCAGTATATAAAGGAAAAGGTGCTCGATTACAACGTGGCTTAATTAATTATTTTTTAGATAAAGCAACTAGCGAAGGGTATTTAGAAGTTCAACCTCCTATTTTAGTAAATGCGGATAGCGGATATGGAACAGGGCAATTACCAGATAAGGAAGGACAAATGTATCATTGTCAAGTGGATGATTTGTATTTAATTCCAACAGCCGAGGTTCCTATTACCAATATATATCGCGATGTTATTTTAAAAGAAAGCGATTTGCCAATTAAAAATTGTGGTTACACACCTTGTTTTAGAAGAGAGGCAGGTAGTTACGGAAAAGATGTGCGTGGCTTAAATCGTTTACATCAATTTGATAAAGTAGAGATTGTGCAAATTGCACACCCTGACAAATCGTATGAGACATTGGAGAGTATGCGCGAGTTTGTGGCTGGAATATTAAAAGAACTAGAATTGCCTTACCGAACTTTAAAATTATGTGGTGGTGATATGAGTTTCTCATCGGCTCTCACTTATGATATGGAAGTGTGGAGTGCAGCTCAGCAACGATGGTTAGAGGTGAGTTCGGTTTCTAATTTTGAGAGCTTTCAAACTAACCGTTTAAAATGTCGTTTTAAGGGAAATGATGGTAAAACACAATTAGCTCATAGCTTAAATGGAAGCGCTTTAGCATTGCCTCGTATTGTGGCCTCATTATTAGAAAATAACCAAACTGAAAACGGTATTAAAATCCCTAAAGTGTTGATTCCTTACGTAGGATTTGATATGATTAACTAAATTAAATAACTTATTAATGCGGTTTGTTTGTTTAGGTATTATTGTTTTATTTTTTACAGCTTGCGCTTCAAAAAAAAATGCAGCTTTATTAACTCAAATTAATAAAAGCAACTGTAATCAAGAAAACACAAATCATTATACTAAAAACGATATTCCTAAACCTATATATGAGTTAGCGGTAGATACCCAAATTAGTCGATATTTTACCCCAAAAGATATTAATATAGCACACGCAATTGGAGTTCTAGATTTATTATCAAAGTATTTGAATACATTAAATGCGGTTAAACAAAATAAAACCGTGGAAGGACAATTGGATGTTATTCAACTTCGACAAAAGATTAATAATAAAATTGATTTAACTTCTTTAGAGATATCGGCTGTTACAGCAGAGTTGGATTGCGAAGAAGAAAGAATTAATCAAATAGCTTCGTTTTTAAAAGAGAAAGAAATGCAGGCTGAAACAAAACTAACGGTTGGTTCTATTATTCTTGGTTCTTTATCTACTATTGCTACGGCCGTTTTAGTAGGCACCCATGATGAAGGTATTACAGGCGATGTAATAGGCATAAGTGTGGGGGTTGCTGATGCCTTAATTGGGGTACTCATTCTAACCAATCATCGTAAAATTGAACTTAAACATAAAAGAAATGTGTTACGTGAAATTTGGTTGGCTACTGAAACTTCCTCTGTTTACCCTCCCTCAATTTGGTATTATCTTAATTATGCCAATCCTAATCATCCAGAGGAAATATCATTAAGAGAGCAATTAATAAATAATTGGAAAAGTTTTGGACAAGTAAATGCCACTAAACCCACAACAGATAATCGAAAATTAGAAATTTATTTTAGTGATGGTGGTAAATATACTACCGATCAACTAGAAAATAGAGCAAACATGTATGACCAAATAGAGTCAACCATTAAACTCATGAAACAAGATTTAAGAAATTTAACCCTAAATATTGATAAACTAGAGTTATAGTTTGTTATTTAATCTCAATCCAAATTTCTACAGAAGAAAGTTTAGAAGCTAGAAGGGGGGAGTAGCTTGTAATAAGATTGTTAATGCGTAATCTGAGTTAAATATCAGGTTGTTTTTTCTAGTAGCTCTCAGCTTTTTTAGTAAATTTGTCTTCAATTTAATTTAAACTAAATTTCAATATATATGGAAAAATTTGATGTAACCGTGATCGGTTCGGGTCCTGGTGGTTATGTAGCAGCTATTCGCTGCGCGCAATTAGGAATGAAAACAGCGTTAATTGAAAAATATACAACTTTGGGTGGAACTTGTTTAAATGTAGGTTGTATCCCTTCAAAAGCACTTTTAGATTCATCGGAGCATTATTTTAATGCAGTACATCATTTCGAAGAACATGGTATCGAAATTAAATCACCAAAGGTAAACATCAAACAAATGATTGAACGTAAACGTGGTGTTATTAAAATGACCTGCGATGGTATTAGCTTTTTAATGAAGAAAAATAAAATCACGGTTTTTACTGGAGTTGGTAGTTTTGAGAGCAATACTAAAATTAATATTACTAAGGCTGATGGAAGCAAAGAGCAAATAGAATCTACTAAAACAATTATTGCTACAGGCTCTAAACCATCGTCGTTACCAGGTATTGAAATTGACAAAAAACGTATTATAACCTCTACCGAAGCTCTAGAATTACAAGAAGTTCCAAAACATTTAATTGTAATAGGTGGTGGTGTTATTGGATTAGAATTAGGCAGTGTTTATGCACGATTAGGAGCAAAAGTTTCGGTAGTTGAATTTATGGATAGATTAATTCCAACAATGGACGCTGGCTTAGGAAAAGAATTACAACGTGTATTGAAAAAGGATTTAAAGATGGAATTTTTCATGAAACATAAAGTGGAAAGCGTTGTTACAAAAGGAAAAGAAGTAACGGTAACTGCAGATAATGGTAAAGGAGAGAAAATAGAACTTAAAGGGGATTATGTACTCATGTCGGTAGGACGTAAGCCTTTTACCGAAGGTTTAAATCCTGAAAAAGCAGGTGTGAAGTTAGATAACAGAGGTAGAGTAGAAGTAGATGCACATTTAAAAACAAGTGCAGATAATATTTATGCTATTGGCGATGTAGTGGTAGGAGCCATGTTAGCTCACAAGGCCGAAGAAGAAGGCGTGTATGTTGCAGAACAATTAGCAGGACAAAAACCACACATTAATTATAATTTAATTCCGGGTGTTGTATATACCTGGCCCGAAGTAGCTGCAGTTGGGCAAACCGAAGAACAATTAAAAGAAAAAGGCATTAAATACAAAGCAGGATCATTTCCTTTTAAAGCAAGTGGACGTGCTCGCGCAAGCATGGATACAGATGGCTTTATTAAAGTTTTAGCTGATGAAACAACAGATGAAATATTAGGTGTTCACATGATTGGGCCTCGTGCAGCAGATATGATTGCGGAAGCTGTAGTAGCTATGGAATATAGAGCAAGTGCTGAGGATATTTCGAGAATTTGTCATGCGCATCCAACTTTTACTGAGAGTTTAAAAGAAGCAGCTTTAGATGCTACTGGAAAGAGAGCAATTCATATTTAAAATGAGTTAAGAAAATCACTAAAATTCTTTAATAAATTTTTGTGAGATTAAAAAAAGCCATTATATTTGCAACCCCGAAGCGAAAACATTGAGCATAGGGGGAAATTTGAGTAATATCAAATTAAAGTTCTTTTTTAAAATGGGAGATTAGCTCAGCTGGTTCAGAGCACCTGCCTTACAAGCAGGGGGTCACAGGTTCGAACCCTGTATCTCCCACTCTAAAGGGCGATGATTCGAAATAGAATTATCGCCCTTTTTTATTACCCCGTTCGCGCGGATTTGTAGCGGTGGCTGAGCAAAAGCCAATCCGTGCATTTAACAACGTGAAGATATTATTTGCCATAATTATAAATTTGTATTTTTGTTATATGTCAACTAAGTACAAGGTATGGGATAACAACAAGGCTTATTTTGTTGCAATAATAATTGTAAATTAGGTTACTTTTAGTTAAATGGTCACGGACTACAAGTCCGCGACAACGGGGTGTTGGAAATCCACGACCACAGCTATACGATAACACGACTGGAAAAAGTAAATCTGTAGAACCCAAAAGATGAGTAAAGTATTGCATGTAATATTGATACTGTTAACAACGGTGAGTTGTCATACCTCCGTTAAATCACAGAAGCATTCTTTTGATAAGGAAAAATGGCTGACAAGTTCAGAGTATAGATATGAGATTGCCAAAAGTGAAAACTTCCCGGATTTGAAAGGGAAATCAAAAGACGATGTAAAGAATATTTTTGGAGAGCCTGATGAAGTGAATGGAGAAATTTTCATCTACTGTTTTGATCTGAATCCGGTGAAGCACTACGACCAAGAATTAAAAAGAGAAGTTTGTAATTGTAAGGGTTCTTTTGTCACTATTGATTTTAAGATAGATGAACGATGGAGGACTACTTTTTCTTGGATTGAATCCTTACCTAAAAAATAGATTTTGGATACAAAGAAAATAAGCAAAGCCCGTTCGCGCGGATTTGTAGCGACGCCTGAGCAAAAGCCAATCCGTGCAATTAACAACGTTATGTTATTTTTCACCATTATTATAAATTTGTATATTTGATTCATGTCAACTAATTACAAGGTATGGGATAACAACAAGGCTTATTTTGTTGCAATAATAATTGTAAATTAGGTTACTTTTAGTTAAATGGTCACGAACTACAAGTCCGCGACAACGGGTAAAGGGGTATTGCTAATGGCATCAAAATTTTGTATCTTTGACTATTAAAAAACCAATAGCTATGAGCCTGTACGCCGAAAAAGTAAAACTTACTCAAATGATCTTAAATATTGAGAGTAAACGACTGATCGAAAAAATAAAGAACCTTATCAAAACTGAGCAGGCTGATTTGTGGGACGAACTGCATGATGATGTAAAAGCCGAAGTTGAATTGGCGGTAAAAGAGTTAGATAATGGAGGGGGTATTCCAAATGAACAGGTCATGAAAAAGTATGAAAAATGGCTAAAAAAATAATTTGGTCTACAAGAGCAACGGCCAGCTTTGATAAAATAATAAAATATTTGGAAAAAGATTGGACGAAGAAAGAAATAGAAAAATTAGTATCTAATACACAAAAAGTCCTACAGCAAATAGAATCGGGATCGATTAAATTCAGAACGTCAGGCAAAAAAGATATTCACGAAGTTTTAGTTACTAAACACAACTTACTGATTTATCGTATTAAGAAAAATCAAATTGACTTGCTCGTTTTTTATGACACACGGCAACATCCTAAAAAGAAGAAATTTTAAACGGTAGTAGAAAACTTTATGTTGGAAGCTCTGAGTAATTCAGAGCTTTTTTTATTTGCTCCCATCAGGTTTTTTTATACTTTTATTGCAGGTAATTCAAGTAAAAACAAAACAGTTCTTTGAAACACCGCTGGCAGAAGAAACAGGAAGTATATTTCTAAACGCACTGAGCGTTACCGCTACGGGATGAATGGCAAGGAGAAAGATGACGAGATCGTAGGCTCTGGTAATAGCTATGATTTTGGCGCAAGGACCCGTTCGCGCGGATTTGTAGCGGTGGCTGAGCAAAAGCCAATCCGTGCATTTACCCCGTTCGCGCGGATATGAAGCGTTGTAAGTGTGCGAGGTACTCCCGCTCCGCAGGATTTGTAATCCTGCGGCATAAAAAGCAAAAACCGTAGTTAGGAGCTACGGTTTTTTATTTATAAGCGTGTTTAGCTTTAGCATCTCTTAAAAGGCCGTCAATAGCGTAAAGGATGCAATGTTTGTCTTCATCGGGCAAAGCTTCAATATCATTAAGGCGTTTAAGCATAGCAGGATTTTTTAAAAGATTAACCTGCTTCGTTTCTCCAAGTAAATAACCTACGGTTGTTTCCAACTCATCGGCCAAACGTTTAACCACATCAATAGTAGGTTTTACTTCATCACGCTCGTACTTACCAATAATAGAGTGATTAGTATTAAGAAGCTTTGCAAGCTCGCTTTGAGAAAGGTTTTTAGCCTCTCTGCACCCCCGTTCGCGCGGATTTGTAATCCGTGTATGTATTAATCCCTTCGTAAATGCAATCCAGTTTCTTTAACGAATTTTTGTATATTTGATTCATGTCAACTAATCAGTTAGAAAGTTTTATAAATATAATGGTGCTGCCATTAAAGGATATGCAGAAAAGCATGAAGAGTAAAATCGCAATAATTATTTTCTTATTTTTTACTGTAGTATCATATTCATTTGGACAGCAAAACAAGAAAGCAATTAAGAATTATTCTCTTTCATATAGAGAATATGGGTTACATATTATCGATTCACTAAAAACGATTAAAATTGATACCATTATTGCTTATAATAAATACATTGTTCATAGTTCGGAAAATGAAGAGTTTGATATCGTGTATATAAAAAACAAAGTTAAGCATCAAATAACAATTATAAAATCCAAAAAATCAGCTCATGATTTTTTATCTATTCTACAAGATACTTCAGACTTTATTTATTTTGATATTGTATTCTCAAATGAAAAGCAACTATTATCACTTTTAGATAATACTACACTATTCGATAATGTAATTAAACAGTCAGATAATAAATTGCTTGTTGGTGGCTTACCTAATCATGGTGTGGGCTATTTCTTCTATATTAGAATAGGCGATATAGAGAAATCTAATGACTACTGTTGTGGTATCTCTTTGAATGAAAAGATGTATAAAAAAGCATTTCCTTTGTGGCTATTAGCATCAGCATTTAATAATTATTTTTTTGTAGAATACCATTAAAATTATTTAGTAACGATTATATTACAACTTATTTTTATTATAAAAACGCCAGGCTTAACAGCTTGGCGTTTTACTTTTTAATCAACCCTGCAATACTTTCTTTGAGGTGTTTACGAGAACCCGTTGTCGCGGACATGTAGTCCGTGACCATATAAATAAACAAAAACCGTAGTTAGTCGCTACGGTTTTTTTATTTACCCCGTTCGCGCGGATTTGTAGCGGTGGCTGAGCAAAAGCCAATTCGTGCATTTAACAACGTGATGATATTATTTACCATAATTATAAATTTGTATTTTTGTTATATATCAACTAAGTACAAGTTATGAGATAACAACAAGGCTTATTTTGTTGTAATAATAATTGTAAATTGGGTTACTTTTAGTTAAATAGTCACCGACTGCAAGTCTGCGACAAGGGGTGGACATATAGCTGACAAAATTTTCCTCTATCTCTTTATACTTGTTTAATTGTGTTGAAGTAATAAAATCAATTAAATGTTTTTCTGCAATGTGAAACTCCTTGTCGCTGATATCTTAAGCAGACACAAAGGGATATAGTGATGCTTTCTTTCTATAAAAGCACAGATACGATCCTGAAATAATGTTTCTTTGTTGCAAGGCATTTACTTTTTTAATACTTCCATTAATTTAAAGTTAAGATACAATTTTTCTTTTCCAACTTGTTCGTTTTTTAAGAACCCAGCTTCTTCTAATTCTTTTAGATAATTACCTACGGTTTTTAAATTTCCGAGTCCGGCATCTTCTAAAAAATTTCTTTTAGTATATGGCAGACGAAACAAAATCTCCAATAAATCTTTTGAATAAACCTTTGGCAGTTTCTTTTGTATTTCCACTCCCATTTTATTCATCACTTTTTCAATCTCTGCAATTTGCTCTCTCCCTTTTTTAGCAGTTTGCTCAACCATATCGAGCATGTATAAAATCCACGTTTCCCAATCTCCTTTTTCGGTAACATTTCTAAGATTGGTGTAATAATCGTTTTTGTGTTTAATGATATAGTTACTTAAATACAATGCCGGTAAATCCATTAAGCCTGTTAGCTTTAAGTACAGCAATAAAATAATACGACCTGTACGCCCATTACCATCAAAAAATGGGTGAATAGCCTCGAACTGATAATGAATAATTGCCATTTTAATTAACGGATCCATATCATCTTCAATATTCATAAACTCCTCGAGATTCTTTAGCTTTTCTCGTATTACCTGCTCACCTTCAGGTGGTGTATAAACCACTTTTTTTGTTGCCGGATTACTTAATTGTGTACCTGGTGCATTTCGTATACTTGATTTATTCTCTTTAATAATTTGCATGATGGCAATAAAGAGATTGGTATTTAGTATTGGTTTTTTCTCTAATTGATTTATCCCATACCACAAAGCATCCTTGTAATGAATCACTTCTTTAGTAGCAGGGTTTTCAATCTTTTTATCGGCAATAGAGGCTTTAAACAATTCATCTTGTGTTGTGATGATGTTTTCGATAGCAGAACTCGCCTGAGCTTCTTGTAAGTTAATTGTATCAATAAAAAGTGTTGGGTTTGGCAAATTGGTAATAGCCCCTTTAAGTTCTGACAACGCTCTACTGGCAGCAATAGTCTTTTTAAGAACTGCAACAGTTTCTATCTTGCCTTTTGGGGGCAACAGAGGTAAATCGTTATATGGTTTATCCGGCTTGTATGCCATTTTTATCTTTTTTAAACGAGGACATTTTTTACCCTCTTAATTAATTCGAGAGTAAATATAGTAAGTATTTGCCCTCGTTCCAAATATGGGTGTAAAAAACGCCCTCGTTCGCTTTCTAAGCCATAACTCGCTTTACCCGTTCGCGCGGATTTGTAATCCGTCCATGTATTAATCCCTTCGTAAATGCAATCCATTTTCTTTAACGAATTTTTGTATATTTGATTCAAGTCAACTAAGTACAAGTTATGAGAAAACAACAAGGCTTATTTTGTTGCAATAATAATTGTAAATTGGGTTACTTTTAGTTAAATGGTCACGGACTACAAGTCCGCGACAACGGGGGAAATTAATCAAGTTAAAGTAGCAGCAGAGACAGGTTTTAGGTATACTGGAAATCAATATGATGGCTTAAATAAATTGATTGATGATTATAGTAAGGACAAAACTATTGACTTGTCAAAAAAACTCCAACCGAACCCTGCACAAAATAAATTCTATGAAGAACAAGGAAAGAAACTTCGAGATAATTACTTGGAGCTAAATCCGACACCAAAAAGTGGAAATGATACAAATAAAACAAAAGGCTCAGAAAAAAAAAGAAAATGGAAAAAGTAAACCAAAATCAACAGCAAGTTTTTAATGTTTTGAATTTTCTCTTTGTATTTTTGTTTTTTAATTGCACAGGTCAAGTAAAGCAAGAATGTAAAGGTAAAAGCATTGAAATATTAAACAATAAAACTTTACCCTATGATGTTGCAATGGTCTCTTGCGACACTTGTGTACCAATAAGAAATCTTGGGTATAGAGTAGTTATTAACCTTCAAGAGAAAGATGAAAAGGAAATTAGTAAAATTGATACAAAGTGTTGGATGGTTTTATTGTCTGATAGTTCGTCGGATTGGGCTGCTAATTTAATGTTGTACAGTCTATACGATGAAGATGCTATTTTGTTATCTCGTGTTAATGAAAAAACCTGGAGAACAAAAATGAAAGCAAAGGATATAAAAAAATGGGAATTAAAACTGAAAAAATAAATTTACCCCGTTCGTGCGGATTTGTAGCGGTGGCTGAGCAAAAGCCAATCCGTGCATTTAACAACGTGAAGATATTATTTACTATAATTATAAATTTGTATATTTGATTCATGTCAACTAATTACAAGGTATGGGATAACAACAAGGCTTATTTTGTTGCAATAATAATTGTAAATTAGGTTACTTTTAGTTAAATAGTCTCGGACTACAAGTCCGCGACAAGGGGGTATTAAATTCTTCCTTTTTAGACTACAAAAATTATTTGCTTAGGAATTTATTCCCAACTTTTGAACCTGACCCGATAAAGCTTAAAAAAGATAAAAATCTTTAAATTCTATTGATACATAAAACTGACATTTTTTACAAATTACAGTCATAAAAAACGTAATTTTGTCGCGTTTTTCTGAAAAGCCACCATTGGCACATTTTTAGACAATAGAGAATCGAAAATTTAAACTAACTAACAAATAACATAAAATTATGGCAAAAACAAGTGTAAACGTAAAACCTTTGGCAGATAGAGTGTTGGTAGAACCAGCTCCAGCCGAAACAAAAACCGCTGGTGGATTAATTATTCCAGATACTGCAAAAGAAAAACCAATGAAAGGTAAAGTGATAGCAGTAGGTAACGGAAAAAAAGATGAACCAATGACCGTGAAAGTAGGAGATACCGTTTTATATGGTAAATATTCTGGTACCGAATTGCAACTAGACGGTAAAGAATTATTAATTATGCGTGAAAGTGATATTTATGCAATTATTTAATTCAAATCGAATACTATCTTAAATCTAAAAATCAATAAACAAAACAGATAATTAACGAATAATCAAATTATCCAATCAATTTAAAATTATGGCAAAAGAAATCACATTTGATATTGAAGCGCGTGATGCTTTAAAAAGAGGCGTTGATGCATTGGCAAA
>JADLER010000189.1 GCA_020846025.1 Bacteroidia bacterium
ATTCGTTAATAAGATACTAGAAACCGCCTCACCTAAATTAATGCCTGTTCGGTTTGCATCAAATGGCTTACATGGCTCAGTACTTAAAGCGTTAAACGATTTAAAACCACTTATTGTAAATTCTGATAAGATATCACCTCCACACACAATTACGTGATTAAATTGTCCGCTTTGTATCCAGCGTTGCGCCATTATAATTGCCAAAATACCCGATATACAGGCATTGGATAAAACAATAGGTTGCTGTTTAAATTGAAAGTGATTTTGTAAGTGTTGCGCTAGTTGATGAAGATAAACCCGCTTTGAATCTATAGTTGGATAGGCATCTTCAAGAATATCAATATTTCCTTTGGTGGTTGAATAAATAACTAATAATTTTTCATCTTGAGGATTTATATTGCTTTTATTTAATACATCTTGTATAGATAAAATACTCAGTTTTTCTAAGCGAGTGTGCTGATTTGTGTCTCCAATCGAAGAAAAATATTGATTAATTAATTCATCATTTATTTTTCCAACACAAAACGCATCGTTAGAAAAATGGAGTTGGGTGGGCTTAACTGCTATTTCTGAATTTAATACTGCACGATAATTTTGTTCCGTTGTAAAACCTAATGGACTAATTATATTGTTATACGATGCAAGTATCATTAAAACACAAATGTAAGATTTTTTCTTATCGGATATTGCGACAAAAATTTTCTTATTTTTACATATCTAAGTATGAAAAAACTTACATATACGCTTACTTTTTTATTTTTTATTTTCCAAGGTTCTTCTCAAAACCGTGAAATTGATAGTTTATTACAAATTCTAAAAGTTGATAAAAAGGATACGAATGAAGTAAAAGCAATCCAAGATTTGGCTCTAATTTATCTTGATATAGGAAACTATGATAGCGCTAACATACTATACAATCAAGCAATGATTCTTGCCGAGAGATTGCAATATATGAAAGCTGTTGTTACTTCTTACAATGGTATTGGAAATATGAATTACTATCAAGATAATTTTTCAAATGCCATAACAAACTATTATAAGGCTTTAAAAATAAGCGAGAAATTAAATAATAAAAAAAGCGTTGCAACCATATATTGTAATATAGGAAATGTTTTTAGACGTCAAGGTAAATATTCAGAAGCTCTAAAACAATATACTGTTTCTTTAAAAATAAGAGAAGAGATAGGAGATAAACGGGGAATTGCAATATGTTATAACAATATTGGACTTCTTTATGACTATCAAGGATATTTTCCTGAGGCTTTAAAAACATATTCAATTGCTTTAAAAATACAAGAAGAAATTAACGATTTGCGTGGAGTTGCAGTTTCTTATAACGACATTGGAACAATTTATGATGTTCAGGGGAATTACCCTGAGGCTTTGAAAAATTATTTTATTTCTCTTAAAATACGTGAGAAATTAGGGGATAAATATGGTATTGCTGCTTCATATTTAAATATTGGAATAATTTATTTTAGACAAGAACATTTTTCTGAAGCTTTAAAAAATTATTTTACTGCTTTAAAATTATTTGAACAAATTATTGATAAACAAAACATTACACGTTCATACATCTGCATCGGTGCTGTATATTCCAATCAAGAAAAATATACCGAAGCCTTAAAATATTATTATGCTGCATTGAAAATACAAGATGAAATAGGTGATAAAATAGGTATTATAGATTCTTACAGCAATATTGGAGTTGTTCACTTCAATAATGGAAATTACTCTGAAGCATTGAAAAATTATTTTTCTTCCTTAAAAATAGCAGAAGAAATCGGTTATAGGTTTAACTTCCCATCAGCTTACAATAATATTGGAAGAGTTTATGTAAGAATGAATGAAGCATCAAAAGGTAAACAATGGCTACAAAAAGGGTTGGATATAGCTAAGGAAATGAATGATATAGATAATAAAAAAGAAATTTACTTAGGATTGTCAGAGGCTGACAGTATCTTAGGTAATTACAAATCAGCGTATATCAATTATAAACTATATACTGTTTATAAAGACAGTATTAATAATAATGAAAATACTAAAAAAACAGTACAATTATCAATGCAATATGAGTTCAACAAAAAACAAACCGCCGATAGCCTTAAATTAGCCGAAGAAAGAAGTATAAGCATTCTAAAGTTTGAGCAAGAAAAAAAACAGCGCTATTTCCTATATGGTGGTTTGATTTTAGTAGTGATATTTGCTGGTTTCATATTCAATAGATTTAAAGTAACTCAGAAACAAAAGATAATCATCGAAGCAAAGGAACGAGTAACTCAACAACAGAATGCGTTAATCAGTGAACAAAAAAAAGTAATTGAAGAACGGCATAAAGAAGTAACAGATAGTATCAATTACGCAGAAAGAATACAACGAAGTATGCTTGCAACAACTAAAAGTTTAACTGAGAATTTAACTGACCATTTTGTATTGTTCAAACCGAAAGATGTGGTCAGTGGTGATTTTTATTGGACATCAAAATTATCTAATGAAAATTTCGTGTTAGCAACTGCAGATAGTACAGGGCATGGTGTTCCTGGTGCTATTATGAGTGTGGTAAATATGAACTCACTTAAAGAGGCGGTTAAAAATGGTTATACTAAACCACATGAGATTTTAAACTACACAAGAAATATCATCATAGAAACTTTAAAAAACGATGGAACGATAGAAGGTGGTAAAGACGGAATGGATTGCTCATTATGCGTTTATGATTTTAAAAATTTGAAATTATTTGTTGCTGCTGCAAATAATCCTGTATGGATAGTTAGAAAAGTTGGTGATAGTAATAACGAGCTTGTTGAATCTGATGCGATTCAGCAACATATCTACAGCAATAAACAACTTATAGAGATAAAACCAGACAAAATGCCTATAGGAAAACATGAACGACAAGATATTTCTTTTACTTTACACGAAATTAAATTACAAAAAGATGATATTATTTATTCATTAACAGATGGTTTTCCTGATCAATTTGGTGGAGAAAAAGGTAAAAAATTTATGATAAAAAATTTGAGAGAATTACTAGTCGTCAATTCTTATTTACCAATGTTAGAGCAGAAAAAATTACTCGAAACCACATTTGCTAATTGGGTAGGTGATTTGGAACAAGTGGACGATGTTACAATTATTGGCGTGAGGATTTGAAATGTGCTATCCCAATTTTAAAAAAGTTAGCTTTTAGAGTTAATAAACATGTATTACAAATACAATTAGAATATTGCGAAGCAATAAATTTTAATTCTTCATCAGATAATGCAACTGTTGAGCAATGACAGTTTGAGATGTCATGTGGTTTGCATTCAAAGGATTGATGGCAGCGAGCGCAAAGTAAAAGTGTAGTTGTTTTTGTCATATAACAAATTAAAAAAGCCTTCCTGTACTACACAAGAAGGCTTTGTTAGGTTGTATTTATAAATTACTTAGTAGCTTTTTCCATTACTACTTTTCCTTTGTAATATAATTTTCCTTCAAACCAATGTGCACGGTGAAATAAGTGAGCTTCACCAGTAGTGGTGTCTTTAGCTATTGTCATTACAGGAGCTTTGTATGTAGAACGACGTGAATCTCTACGCGATCTCGATAATTTTCGTTTTGGATTAGGCATGGTTCGTAATTTTAATTATTGTTAAACTTTATATTTTTTAATTTTTCCCATTCGGGATTTTCACTTGGTTCTATATCTGTTTTTAGTTCGTTGTATTTAGCAAGCGTTTCTTCATCACAAGCTACATCTATGTCATATTCCATTTCTTCATCATCACACGGCACTCTACGATTAGGTATTGATAACTCGATGTACTCGTACAAATATTGCGAAAAATCCACCTCATCAACTCCTTCTTTGAGTACTAAAATTTCATCATTACTTTCTTCGGGATTACCGTGTTTGATGACTAATTTTTCTTGTCCAGAGATTGGGCAATCGTACTCTACCAAACATCTATCGCAACTCAGCCCAACTGTTCCTTCAAACGTGAACACGATATGTAATAAAGTGTTTTGTTTTACCAGCTTGGCTTTTACCAAAATGTTGGCTTTTGTAATTTCGCTTTCACTAAATTGTTCAAAGAACTTTTCTGTAATCTCAAATTCAAATTGATGTTCTCCAACCGCTAATCCTCCAAATTGTAATTTATACTGACTCTTTCCCATAGCTCAACATCAAAATGGACGGCAAATATACATTTTTTTTCAATTCAAACAACAAAATAACTGAAATTTAGCTTATTAGACTAATTTTAAGGTATGGTACTTTGAATTAAACATTTAGGAATATACCATATATCCTTGTAGTTTTCCATAACAATGATTTCATTTTGACAAGTAAGGTATTGTTTTTGGACATTTCTTTTCATTATCCAAGCATTTCCAAGTCTTATCTCGTTGATTATGAGTAGTTTTAGAGTGTCTAAAGAAACTTTACGATGCGTATCCCCAATCTTAAAACCTAATTCGTTATTTCTTAAATCCATTTCACAGGCTAAACTATCAGCACGATCGTTAAACTCTAAAATGTTTTTATAAAAATAATATTGATTTGTTTTTTCGTGAGCTTTTCCAAGTTGGCGTATTTTTTTTACTTTAATTTTTTGAGCCAAATAAGCCATGGTAAAGCCATGTCTAAAAGCATCGAGCGTGCCACCACTCTCAAAACTGTCTAATACTTTTTGATTTTTAACCTCATTGTATATCGTCATGGCTGTTTTTAACCGTGTTTTTACTCGGAGTGCAGCAAATGCATGCAACATGGCCCAGCGTTTTTCATATTTTCCAATTTGATGTTGTGCCTGAGCCACTGGCAAAAAACCTATACATAAAGCAATGCAGATACACATGGATTTTAACATGACTTTGTTAGCAATAGTTAAGATAAAAACACGAAAATAATAAAAGCTTTTTATATCTTTGGAGTTGATGGACTTTAAAAATGACATAGCAAAACGTTTTTTTAGCAAGCAAGAGATAGGCGGTGCTGAAAGCATTAATGATTTGCGCGATAAAGAATTTAGTGGTAAAAAATTAACAGCCGAAGAAAAATTTGCCTTAGCAAATTTTGATCGTTACAGATTACATATATTAAACGCTCAAGAAAACGAAGAGCAGTTTCATTATCATTATAGGCAATTACAGGTTATTTCTAACCTTGGCGATTGGCGTGAGTTTTTAAAAGACGAATACGCTAAGTAATTACTCGTTTCTTTGTTTCTTTTACTTCAAGGCAAAAGAAAGTAAGATAATATCCGCTCGAACGAATTTTTTTGTTTTTATGCCGCAGCATTACAAATGTAGCAGAGCGGAAAAGCAACCGTAAATTTTGCCCTCATAAAATATAGAGATACTTTAGAAGTAAAGCAGTTTATAATTGATGTGAAGTAACATCAGTAAATTATTCAATTACAATCTTTATGAAATACAGCATTTGTTTATTGCTTGTAATTTTAACGAAATACACCCCCAATAATTCGTTCAATTGAATTTTATGATCGGATATATTTTGTTTTACAAAAACAGTTTTACCCATCAAATCATAAACTTCCACATCAATATTTCCTTCAAAGTGCTTTGGATACGTTATGTTAAAAATACCACCTGAGCTTGGATTTGGGAAAAAAGCAATAGCTTCATCAGATTCCTCTTTAATTGATGTACAAACATTTACTATCACGTTAGTTGTGGCGGTATAAGAACATCCCATAGATGAAATTGTATGTGTAACGGCATAATTTCCAGCTGAATTAAAATTAACATCAGGCGTTGGAGTTACAGTTGAATTGTTAACCGTGAAGCCTGAATTAGGATTAAAACTCCAATAATGAGATGATAAACTAGGACTTCCAACTGCACTAAAAATAATATTATCTCCCGTGCAAATAATTGGATTACTTGGAATAAAGTTTGGATTTAAAATTGGTAAAACGTGTATAGTTAAAGTATCTGCAAAAACACACCCTCCACCATTACTGGCCGTTAAAATATAAGAAGTGGTTATATTTGGACTAACATTAACCGTTGATGTTGTTCCTGCACCATCAGACCAATTATAATTTGTAATAGGGCCATTAACTATATTAACAGCTGAAATAGAGATAGTATCATAACTACAAATAGTATCCTGTACCGTATTTAAAGAAAAAGACAAATCCTGTCCAGGATTCCCCGGAACGGTAAATGAAACTGGAGCAGTCCAAGGACCCGCTGGAGGCATTCCGGCACTACCCCCTAACCATTCTCTTACCGAAAAATAGTAAACACCACCACAAGTTAAATCAGAAAAAGGAATAAAAACATCATGGTATGGCTCAACAGTACATTCATCAGGCCAAACACTAGCGGATGTGTAATTTGGTACATTTAATAATGAATGATACCATGGAAATGAATTATATACCACTGCGCCACCGGCACCACTACTTATATAAGATTGTACAAGTGTAGAAGGAGCAACAGGATATAATGTATCCGTAGAGACTATTGCTTGCATCCAATATGGACCACAACCACAAGTTGCAGGATCAGACGCACCGCTAATTGTAATTCCAGTTGATGAGATGGTATAAGATACATTAACAAGGGCTAAGCCATGACACGCCTTCAGTTTAAAATTAAAAAAACTAAGTATAACTAGTGTAAGTAAAAATAATCTCATAAATAAAATATTTATACTAAGATATAACAAAAATCCGATTAAAACCAAGAATATTACAATAAATGGATTTAACAGTTGATGCTGAGCAAAAGAAAGTAAGATAATATCCGCTCGAACGTTTTTTTACTTTTATTGCCGCCGCATTACAAATGCAGCTGAGCTGGAGCGCACGAATAGGTTATTTATTTAACCCCAATTAAACTTTGCCCTGTTAGTAGAATTGTGAGAATATATTTCTTTTTATAACTTTACTGTATGGAACCCATTATTGAGTTATCTCAAATTAAGAAAGAGTATAAAATAGGGCAAGAAGAAATTCATGCTTTAAACGGAGTAACTTTAAATATTTATAAAAATGAATATGTAGCCTTAATGGGACCAAGTGGTAGTGGAAAATCTACTTTAATGAATATGCTAGGCTGCCTTGATACGCCTACCTCGGGCGAGTACATTCTTAATAAACTGGCAGTTGCTAAAATGAGCGATAACGAATTGGCCGAGGTAAGAAACAAGCAAATAGGTTTTGTGTTTCAAACGTTTAATCTTTTGCCACGTTCTACCACCCTCGAAAATGTAATGTTGCCATTGGTGTATGCTGGCGTTCCTAAAGCCACTCGCGAAGAAATGGCTATGAAGGTTTTAAAACAAGTAGGTTTAGAAAATAGGGTGTCTCATAAACCCAATGAATTATCGGGCGGACAAAGACAGCGTGTAGCCATTGCCCGAGCGCTTGTAAATAATCCTGCTATTATTTTAGCGGATGAACCTACTGGCAACTTAGATAGTAAAACATCGGTAGAAATTATGGGCTTGCTAGAAGAGATTCATAATAATGGTAATACCATTATTTTAGTAACACACGAGGAAGATATTGCTTTGCATGCTCATCGTATTGTACGATTAAAAGATGGCGTCATCGAATCTGATAAACCAAATGATACCATTACTACGTTTAAAAGTCGTATTGTAAATTATACTTAGGGTAAGTTTATTTGGTTTTTTGTGCTGATGTAAATTTTATCAATTTCAAGCTGACCTTTATTGAGTTTTAATTCCATGGTTTGTAATTTATTGTACTCCATTGCTTGTTTTAAATTAATGGCTGCCCATTTCCAATGCGAGGTAGATTTAAGATTGGTACAATCTGCTTTTTGATGATTAAGTGTGCTTTCAATTTTTCCATTTCCTCGGTATCGTATCCAAATGTGTGTGGGCGTGTGAAGCGAATCGCGAGGAATAAATTGATACGTTAATTTGTGAGTATGCGATAGTTTTACAAAACTTGTAAATTGATGATAATGATGAATAGTATCGCATTCGGTATAAATATCTTCCGAAGCTAAGGGAGTATCATTAACCTCTGCTTCAAATACAAAATCTTTACTCCAATAATCCGGATGTGTGCTTTCGTGCCAAGTATCTAATTGATAAAAAATGGTTCTACCATCTTTTACAACTTCATATACATACACGCTACCTTGTTTTCTAATATCAAAAGTTAATTCCTGATGATTAAAAGGAATTGTAACTGTTTTTATTTCGGGAGTAGAGGCACTGTCATTGGAAAAAGGCTGATAAGTGCCTGCAATGATGTATTTTTCTTTTTGTTGGTGTTTTCTAATTGTTACTAAAACGTGTTTATCACTTGTTCTATATGAAATAATGGGTTGTTTTTTCTCATTAAACAATACATTCCCTTCTCTTAATACATCCTCAAAACGACTGGTAATGGCTTGTGCGTATGCAGGCATGGCTGCTTGCCACACCCAAGTACCTGGATTAATAAAAGGAGATGATAAACTAAAATAACCTACATAATAAAACTCGGCACCTATCACTGATAAACATTTTAGTAAGCCTAACCATTGACCTGGCCTAATATCTTCTTCTTGTTTTTTAGACCAACCAGCTGCAATGAATGGGCTAAATAATTTATCGCCATCGTTTATTTCTGTTTTTCTTCCTACTTCAATCCATTTCCAGCCGTGCCATGCACCCATCCAATCTTTCCAGTTTTTAGCCCAACGCGGATAAAAATCAGGAGTAGAATAGTAATTACCATTAATGGGCGTCATACTTTTTTTCATTACACTCCAATTAAATCTATCAATAGGGCCACCTTCAACTGTATAAATAGTAAACTGTGTGTTTTTTAATTCAGGTATTTCTTTCATAAAACAATCTGAGTATGCGTTTCGAAGGTGTAATTTTTGTTCGGCCATAAAAATCTCCCACGAATCAATTTTTAAAGAATCCTTTAAACGAATCATTACAGTATCTTTTTTAAGATGTTTTAATAAATAGGGACCAGGGGGTTCTTCGCCATTTTCATTAATTAAATTAATAGGGCGAGTTAATTTTTTGATAATTTGATTAAGGTAAAATTTTTGGGTGTAACCATCTATCTTTATGAGTGAATCAGGGAAGTCAAAACGAATTTGTTTCTGATTTTTTCCGTTAAATTTAAATTTTATGTATAAGTTACTATCTAGTGAAGATGTAAGTATTGTAGGTCGTTTAAAATTTTGATAACCAGCTTTTTTTGGGCTAATTTGTTGCCAAAAAGTAACCACGTGTAATGGTACTTGAGGATTTTCATTTGCTAATTTAATATACAAAGGAGTATCATCAACTTTAGGCCCCGTAAATGCAGAACCCGAATTTGGAATCACAACACCATAGTTCCAATTAGTAATTAATTCTTTTTGAATCTCATAAGCATTATAAATTGCTTTATTGTTATTTACTCCTTTTATCCCTCTACCACCCATATAATCAGGATTCATCCAATTTACTAATCGCAGGAGTTGATTATTGGGGTAATAACGAGGTGTAGGATAATGTTGTAATTGATAAATAACACTTTGTGTGGTATCTGGGTATCCAATAGGATAAGAAGTGATGTTAGAAGATTGAGCTAAAACAACCCAATAATTAATTACTAAGATCACACTAATTAAAAAACGCATAGCACTAAATTAAGAATAGTTTTTTTATGAAAGTAGCTTTTTGTATTTTTATCTAACTTTAGAATAAATTCTGTTAGCCTCATGAATATTAAAAAACAAATTGTGGTGTTTTGTGTAAGCTTTATAGCTTTGCTTAATTCTAATTTGTTATTGGCGCAACCCTCAACGGTAACATCTTCAGATAGTTTAATTCAAAGAGTTCGTTTGTCTTATCAAGAAAATCCTAATTTAGCATATCAGTATGCTACACAGGCAGTAGTTCAGGCTAAAAAAGAGAACTCAGACCTTAATTTAGGTATTGCTTATGAGATGTTAGGGCTTTCATTAGATTACCTTAGTAAATTGGATTCAGCTTTATATTATTATGATAAAGCGGCGCCTTTGTTAAGTGCTCAGTCGGATAAGATACATTTGGGGCAATTGTATATCACCAAAGCCAATACTTTATATCTATTAAATAGAAATCAAGAAGCCATATTATATTATCAAAAAGCTTATGATCTATTAAAAATATCAGGGAATATAAAAAAACAAGCAGGTGCATTAATGGGCATGGCTAATATCTATTCTATTATGAAATCGTATGAGTTGTCGCTTAAATATTATGCACAATCTCTAGATTTAGTTAAACAAATTAATGATGAACAGTTTACTTCCTATATACTGACTAATATATCGGAGGTTTACACTTCGATGCGAGATTATAAGAAGGCCATAGAATATGAAAGTCAATCTTTAAAGATTAAAGAAAAGATTCATAAAGATTATGATTTAGTTTATACCTATATTAATCTAGCGGAATTATTGATGATGGAAAATTTGAATTATAAAGACTCTGCATTGATGTATCTGAATAAGGCAGTAGCTTTGTCTAATAAAATAGATAATCAAGAGTTTTTGTGTAGTTCATATCAAGGTATGGTAAAATTCTATGACGCTATCAATGATAATCAAAAAGCAATTGAATACGCATACTTAGCATTAGAATTGTCGAAGAGGATAAAAAATATTAGAAGTGAATTAAATATATCTGGACTTCTTTCTAATATTTTTGAGGAGCAGAAAAATTTTGAAAAAGCAAATGAATATATACACAGATATATTATACTAAACGACAGCATAAATAATATGGAAGTTCGAAAATCATTTAATGAACTACAAACCAAGTATGAAACAGATAAAAAGGAAAAAGAAATTATGTTACTTAACGAACGTGATAAAAAACGCACGTATTTTATTTACTCCTCCATTATTGTGGTTGCATTATTAGGGCTACTTTCTTTTACATTATATAACCGTTTTAGGTTAAAGAAAAAAGTAGCAGGAGAGTTGGAAAAGAGAAATAAAGAAATTGAAATTCAGAAAAATTTAGTAGATGAAAAGCAAACCGAGATTTTAGATTCGATTAATTACGCTAAACGTATTCAGTACGCCTTATTAGCACAGGAAGAAGTTTTAAAAAGAAATCTTAAAAACTATTTTATATTATTTAAACCTAAAGATATTGTTAGTGGCGATTTTTATTGGGCTACGGAACATCAAGATAAATTTTACTTAGCGGTGTGTGATAGCACAGGACATGGCGTGCCAGGAGCATTTATGAGTTTGCTAAACATTGGTTTTTTAAGCGAGGCGGTTAAAGAAAAACAAATCACGAAACCTCACGAAATATTAAACTATGTAAGGCAACGCCTAATTGAAAGTATTGCTACAGAAGGGCAACAAGATGGCATGGATGCTATTTTAATTTGTTTAGACAAAAAGAACTCTAAAATAACTTATGCCGCCGCTAATAATCAACCCGTATTAATTCAACAATCATCACAATTAGTTGAATTATCAAAAGACAAATTGCCCGTAGGAAAAAGCCCACATGAACAGTCGTTTAACTTATATGAGATTGATGCTCAAAAAGGAGATAAATTATATTTATATACAGATGGTTTTGCTGATCAATTTGGAGGACCTAAGAAAAAGAAATTCAAATACAAACAGCTTCACGATTTGTTACTGAATAACTCTAATTTGCCTTTAGCAAAACAATACCAGAATCTGGAATCTTCGTTTAATTCTTGGCGTGGTGATTTAGAACAGATAGATGATGTATTAATTTTAGGCTTCGAAATTTAATTACCTATCTTTGCATTTTTAATGGAAATTTGTTTTGAAAGAATTTGTAATACTAGTAGATGAACAGGATAATGAAATAGGTGTGATGGAAAAGATGCAGGCACACAAAGAAGGTGTTTTGCATAGAGCATTTTCTATTTTTATTTTTAATAGCAAAAATGAATTATTATTGCAACAACGTGCTCTTTCTAAATATCATAGTGCTGGTTTGTGGACTAACACATGTTGCTCGCATCCACGACCTAACGAAACTATTAAAGATGCTGCTGCTAGACGACTTTTTGAGGAAATGGGTTTAACTTCTGACTTAACAATTAAAACTCATTTTATTTATAAATCAACTTTTGAAAACGGATTAACCGAACACGAATTCGATTATGTGTTAATAGGATATACACAAGCGGTTCCTGTTATTAATCCAGAAGAAGTTCATAATTATAAATGGAAAGACATTGCCTCAATTAAAAAAGATTTAGTAGAAAATCCTCAGCATTACACGGCGTGGTTTAAAATAGCCATTGAACAAGTATTTTAATAATTGAGTTTTTTTAGTAACTAAGGTAAGGTAAGATGGCTTGAAGTTTTTCTTGGCTAAAAATACCAAGGTTCTTGAAATCATTCTCAGTTAATTTTCCATGTTTAAATCTATAATTGATAATGGCTTGAGCCGTTTGAAAATTAAAGTAGGGATGTTTTCTAAGTGTATTAAAATCTATCACATTAATAGGAATTTTAGTAATAACATCTGAATTTAGTTTTATCTGCGAAGTTAATATTTGGTATAAACTATCTGTCATTCCATACACTTCTTTAAGTTGTTCAATAGAATGAAATCCCCCTAACATGCCTCTGTATTTCATGATTCGCTTGGTAAAACCTGGCCCTATTCCTTTTAAATATACTAAGCTTAAGCTATCGGCAGAATTTATCTCTACAAGTTCTTTCACAAGAGTTCTTTTCTCGAAAGTAAATTTCTTTTGAATTTCATTACTATCTTTACTTTTATGTTTTGTTTCAGCAGGAATTAAAATATAATTTTCAAGACGTTGGTATAGTTCGGGTTTTAGTCCGTAAAGTTTTATTAAATCTTCGGGTTTCTTAAATTTCCCTCCTTTGTTTCTATAATTTATTAAGGTACTTGTTAGTTTTTTTGAGAATCCTAATTTTTCAGCATCAGTGGCATTAATGGTGTTTGGGTCAAAAGTAAAATAAGTAGGTTCTGTATTTTCTACTTCGATTGATTTATATTTCTTAATAGTATATTGTTTTGTATCAACATTAACAATGGGTGTAGCATTTGTAAGAATTACCGGTTGGTGTTTTACATCAATATAAGGCATCGATAAGCGAATTACTATTAATACGATGATAATAGAACCAAGAATAAAAACACCATTACGTTCCTGTTTATTAAAATGAAAAAATTGAAATAAAATATGGTTAATCTTTCGGAACAACATGTTGGTTTTGTTTTTTAAACAAGTAAAAGATTGGAATACCTAATAACATAATAAACACACCCATGCCACAATTAAATGATTTAACAATTAATAAATTAATACAGATGACACTTGTAAGAATGATATATAACAATGGAATAACAGGATAACCAAAGGCTTTGTATGGTCGTTCGGCATTTGGCAATTTTTTACGTAATACAAATAATCCTATAATGGTTATAATATAAAATACTAACGATGAGAATGTACAATAATCTAATAAATCGCCATAAGAACCTGACAAACATAAGAAGCTTGCCCACACACCTTGAATTACAAGAGCATAAGATGGTGCAGAATATTGATTTAACTTGCTCGCTTTTTTAAAAAACAAGCCTTCTTGTGCCATTGATTGAAAAAGCCTTGCGCCAGATAAAATTAATCCATTATTGCAGCCAAAAGTCGAAATCATAATAAGTGCAGCCATCACATATTTTGCAACATCTCCTAATACTATAAATAGAGCAGCCGTTCCAACTCTATCATTTTTAGCAAACATAATTCCTCTCGCAATATCGTTGTTTGAATTCATATCACCTTCAATGGGGAGTAAACATAAATAAGAGACATTAGCTAGAACATAAAATAAAGTAACTATACACACCCCAAAGAATAAACCAAGTGGGATGTTTCGTTTTGGATTATTTACTTCACCTGCAATAAAAGTTACGTTATTCCAAGCATCGCTACTAAATAATGCGCCTAACATAGCACTACCGATTGCTGAATATAAAGCAATTCCTGATAATGAGTTAAATCCTATAAAGGTATTATTTGAAATTATAGCTTGTTGTCCTTGCCAAGCAGTTGAAAAATTTGAAGCTAAAACTCCTTTATTTATGCCAAAATATATTCCCACAATAATAAGACTAAACAAAGCAATTAATTTAGCTGAAGTAAAAATACGTTGAATGATTTTCCCGTTCTCAATGCCTTTTGTATTAATATATGTAAGCAGAGCAATAATAGCAATGGCAAGAAGTTGAGCAGATGTAATTTTTAAACTTAAAATCTTTATGAGCACATGTCCTTCTTCAAAGAAAGGAATAAAAACACCAGTAAATTTGGCAAAGGCAACTGCCACGGCAGCAATAACGCCAGTTTGTATAACTAAAAACACGGTCCACCCATAAACAAAAGCCGTTAATTCTCCAAATGCTTTTTTAATATATACAAATTGTCCGCCAGCTTGTGGCATCATACTAGCAAGTTCGCCATAACTTAAAGCAGCAATTAAGGTTAAAAGACCTGATAAAATCCAAACAATTAATAGCCAACCAGCAGAACCTACTGTACGAGCTATATCGGCACTTACAATAAAAATACCCGATCCAATCATAGAGCCTGCCACTAAAAATGTGGTATCAATTAAACTAAGGCTACGCTTTTGTTCGGTCATATTTTTAAGAAATGTAAAAGTCGGCAAACAAGCCGACTTTTTTATGTAAATTATTCTTGAGTTGGTTTTTGTAAATTGCTATTTCGTTTACTATAAACAAAATAAACAATAATACCTAAGCTTCCCCAGATAAGGAAAAACACCCATGTAGCAGCACGAACCTGTGTCATTAAAAATAAATTAAATAATACGCCTAAAGTTCCAATTAAGTAAACTGCAGGGGTTTTATAAGGTCTTTCAAGTTCTGGCTTTTTAAAACGTAAAATCATTACAGCAACACATACCATAGCAAAAGCTAATAAGGTTCCCATACTACACATTTCACTTACTTTATCAATAGGGGTAAGGGCTGCAACTATTGAAATAATTAATCCAACTAATAATGTGCTTTTGTGCGGTGTTTTAAAAGATTGATGCAATGTTTTAAAGAATGGAGGCAGTAACCCATCTTTTGCCATTCCTAAGAAGATACGAGTTTGCCCTAGCATCATTACAAGCATTACCGAGGTTAAGCCAGCAGTAGCTGCTAATGTAATAATAAATACAGCCCAATTAATTCCAATGCCTGAAAATGCTGATGCAACAGGCGCAGCTTTATCTAGTTGGTCATATTTTACCATACCAGTTAAAACCAATGAAACTAAAATATATAAAATGGTACAAATAACTAACGAAGCTACAATCGCAAAAGGCACATCTTTTTTCGGATTAATAGCCTCACCCGCTTGAGTAGATACAGCATCAAAACCTATATAAGCAAAAAACACAATGGTAGCAGCGGTTAATACCCCGCCAAAACCAAAATTCACTTTACCTGTTGGATTTCCTAGATCGTCTAATACAGGTACTTCGGCAGGAATGAATGGCTTCCAGTTTTCTGGATTAATATAAAATGCTCCAACTACAATTACAAATAATACAACTGCAATTTTCACCACCACAATTATATTATTAGTGCTTGCTGCTTCTTTAATACCTTTTACTAAAATTGCGGTTACAACCCATGTAATTAAAAATGCAGGTAAGTTAAAAGCAAAACTAGGAGCAGCAATACCCATTTCGGCACATTTTTCAGTGGCTGTAGCTAGATCATTACATAACCAAATAGGAAAATCTATATGAAAAATGTGTAAGAGTTTTACAAAATAACCACTCCATGCCACTGCTACGGTGGTAGCACCCATCATGTATTCTAAAATCAAATTCCAACCAATAAACCAAGCAAAGAGTTCGCCCACAGTGCCATAGGCATAGGCGTAGGCAGAACCCTCAACGGGTAAAACCGAGGCAAACTCAGCATAACACAACGAAGCAAATAAACAACCAATACCTGCAATTACAAATGATAAAGCTAAAGCGGGTCCCGCATAGTCATGTGCGGCAATACCTGTTAAGGTAAAAATACCACCACCAATAATGGCGCCTATTCCCAATGAGGTTAACCCCCATTTTGTTAAAACACGTTTTAAATCACTTTTTTTCATATCGGCTTCAAACGCCGATACAGGTTTTACTCTCCAAACTGACATATAGTATTTTTTATTTGAATGTTTTTTATAAATCTTAACTTATTCAAATATATATTATTTTTAATAAAAAACATATTATGGCTTATCTTTGTGAAAAAATACGCTAAAACTTAAAATCGTGGAGGAGAATAATCAACAATCGTTTCAAACAGACCAAAACAACTTTGATTCAGAAGTAAAATCCATACTACCTAAACCTATAGTAGAACAAGATAAAAAAAATTGGGTTCGTAAATCTTTAATTAGTTTAGCTATTTATGCCTTCTTGTTTTATGTTATTTTTAATCAAGATTTAATCAACATCGCTGCTGTATTAGTGGTATTAATGATACATGAATTTGGTCATTTTTTTGCAATGAAATTTTTTAATTATCATAATGTGAAATTATTTGTATTACCATTGCTAGGAGCTTATGTAACTGGGAAAAAGTCTGTTGTATCTCAAAAACAAATGAGTATTATTATATTGGCAGGGCCTTTGCCTGGTATTATCATTGGAACTGTATTGTTGTTCTACAATCTTATGAATCCTAATGAGCGGGTAGAAATGTTAGCCAATATATTTTTGATAATTAATTTTTTTAATCTTTTACCTTTTATGCCTCTTGATGGAGGTAGATTATTAGAGACTTTATTCATAAAACAAAATCATATTATCAGAGTGGTATTTAGTATTATTTCAATTATAGTATTGGTGATATTAGCTATTACACTAAAAAGTTTTATTTTTTTAATAATTCCGGTTACCATGATTTTTGATTTAATATATGAGATAAAGAACAATAACATTAGAGAATTTTTAAATCAGGAAAGAATAAACTATATATGTAATTATAATGAATTACCCGATAAGGATTACTGGATAATAAGAGATGGTGTTATTTTGTCTTTTAGTCGTCGTTACTCCATGGTACAAGCAGGTGTTGCAAAGTATAGTATTGTTGAGGGAAGTTTAGTGCAACATGTAATTTCTATATTACAAACACCTTTTATAAATGATATTAAATTATTCGGAAAAATGTTTGTTACAACTTTATATCTTTTTTTCTTAATAGGATTACCAATTATTATTTATATGTATTTGCTTTGAGAGAAATAATATTCTTTATACTTTTTATTACTTTTTGTCTAAATGCAAAATCTCAATCGATAGATTATAGGATATTGAAGTCTATCAATCAAAACGAACATTCAGCTTGGGACAAAACCATGAATACGGTTTCTAATTCGGTATTTCCTATAATGTTAGCTACTCCCATTTCTTTAATAGGTGTGGGTTATGCACAAAATAATCAAACTATCTTAAGAGATGGGTTTAAATCAGCAATTTCGATTGGCTTAAATGCGGCACTAACTTCCGGATTAAAATTAGCTGTCAATCGTAAACGACCTTTTGTGAAATATCCTAATGACATAATTCAAAGGACTCATGTTGGAAAATACTCATTTCCATCGGGGCACACGTCTAATGCTTTTGCGGCAGCTACGGCATTAACTTTAAGTAGCAAAAAATGGTATGTAGCAGTTCCTTCGTATGCTTATGCCTGTTTGGTAGGTTATTCGCGCATGCGCCTTGGGGTTCATTTTCCAAGCGATGTATTAGGTGGTATGGTTATTGGTATTGGCGCTTCGCTTTTGGTGTTTCAGGCAGATAAATGGCTACAAACACAAAGTCTTATTCGTTAATTCTTTTAGATATCTTAAAGAAGACAAATTCATTAAAGTTTTTTTAGTAATCTTTTTTTACGATATTTAGATATTAATTCTAAAATTTTGAGAAAGTTTATATGTATAATATGCTGTGTGGTATCAAGTCAGCTTGCTTTCACTCAAAATATTGATTCTTTGAAAAAAGAATTAGCAGTATGCAATAATGATACTAATAAAGTAAATATATTATTACAACTCATTGAAATTATAACAGATGATAACGTATGGCCAAAATATAATGACCAAATGCTTCATGTGTCGGAAAAGTTAATAGAAAGTGACAATGCATTAATACGTAGAAAAGGGCAAAAAGGACTGGCTGATGCCTATAACAACATTGGATTTATTTATAATAACCAAGGTGATATTCCAAATGCGTTAGAGAACTTTAGGAAAAGTTTAAGTATGCAAGAAAAATTAGGAGATAAAGTGGGGGTGGCGGAATCCATGAGTAATATAGGGGTTATTTATTATTTTCAGAACGAGTTATCTAAGGCTTTAGATTATTATTTAAAGAGCTTAAAAATCCGTGAGTCAATAGGAGATAAGGATGGTATTGCAAACTCTTTAAATAACATTGGGAATTTATTTTATACCCAAAATAATATGACAAGGGCTTTATATTATAGCACAAGAAGTTTGAAAATACAAGAAGAGATTGGAGATTATGAGGGAATGGCTTATTCTTTAAATAATTTGGGAGGTATTTATTTTTATAAAGGAGAAATTGCCAAAGCTTTAGAATATTATTTTAAAAGTAAACAAATGAGCCAAAAAATTGGCGACTCACAAGGCTTAGCAGCTTCCATGCATAATATTGCTTCAGTGTATATAAAATCCGCACTTAGAAATCAAGGAGATAGAAAAAAACAATTATTACTAGCCCAAGCTTATACAGACAGTTCTTTAACCCTCTCAAGACAACTGGGATTTCCGGCAAATATTAGAAATGCAGAACGTTTATTATCGCGAATAGATTCTGCTAATGGAAGATTTGCCGATGCTTGGGAACATTATAAACAATATATTATTTATAAGGATAGTATAAATAATGAAGCTAATCATCAAGCAAGTATCAAAAGTCACTTAAAATATGTGTTTGAAAAAAAAGAAGCCATCTTAAAGGAACAGATAGATAAAGAGCGAATAATAGTTGAAGAAAAAAGCAAAATGCAACAACTAATTATTTTTTGTGTGGCTGCTGGTTTAGCACTAGTATTAGTTTTTTCTTTATTTATTTATAGAAGTTTACTAAAGAATCGGAAAGCAAATTTAATTATCTCAAATCAAAAAAAATTAGTAGAAGATAAAAACTTAATCATTGAAATTAAACAAAAGGAAATAATAGACTCAATCAATTATGCCAAGCGCATTCAATATTCGTTACTAGCTCATCACGATTACTTGAAGCAACATTTGCCAAACCATTTTATTTATTTTAATCCTAAAGATATTGTAAGTGGCGATTTTTACTGGGCAACCAAAAAAGATGATAAATTTTATTTAGCTGTATGCGATAGTACTGGACATGGTGTTCCTGGCGCATTTATGAGTTTATTAAACATAGGTTATTTAAGCGAAGCTATTAATGAAAAGGACATAGAAAAACCTAATGAGATTTTTAATTATGTGCGTACACGCTTGATAGAAAATATTAGTAAAGATGGGCAAAAAGATGGCTTTGATGGTATTTTAATTTGTTTTGATAAAGGTTCTAATCAATTAACCTATGCTGCTGCAAATAATAAACCGGTTTTGATTCATGATAATCTGGTTAAAGAACTTGAGGCAGATAGAATGCCCGTTGGGATAGGTGAGAAAAAAGATAATTTCAATCTATATACAGTAAATGTGTCTTCTGGTGATTTGTTATATTTATATACTGATGGTTATGCCGATCAATTTGGTGGGCCAAAAGGTAAGAAGTTTAAATATAAGTCTTTAAATGAGTTGATAAACACTAATCATCATTTTACATTAACTCAACAGCAAGAGATTTTAAGTTCAAATTTCGAGTTTTGGAAAGGAGAATTAGAACAAGTAGATGATGTGTGTGTAATAGGGATTAAGTTTTGAGATTAGCCTATATTTTTAATGAGTTACCCGTTAATTTTACTTAATTGAGTGGAGATGCCATGAAAATCTATTATCTTTACCCTTGATGAGACATCTTTTTTTAATAATTTTTACTCTTAGTGCTTTATTGAGTTTTTCTCAGGCTCCAGTTGTAAACAATAAGTATCTGCAAATTTCGGGTGTGGTGTTAGATGATAGTTTACAACCTTTACCATTTGTTTCTATTATGATAAAAGGCACTAAAACTGGCACAGTAAGCGATTATTACGGTTTTTTTACTATAGTAGCCCAACCGGGTGATGAAATGCAGTTTTTTTCGGTTAGTCATAAAAGTAAAGCATATCAACTGGACGATACACTTTCAGGAAAACATTATTCTATTATTCAGATATTAACCAGAGATACAGTTCAACTACCATTAGTAAACGTATATCCATGGCCAAGTAAAGAGCAATTTAAACGAGCTATTCTAAATTTAGATTTATCAGATACTGATATTGAACGAGCTTATCGTAACATGGAAAATGAAGATGTTCGCCAATCTATAAAAGGAGGTAGTATGGACGCTGCGGCTAATTATAGAATTAGGATGCAACAACAATACACACGTATGTATCAAGCTGGGCAATATCCAAGTGTGAGTTTGCTTAATCCTGTAGCTTGGGCAAAATTTATTGATGCCTGGCGAAGTGGCAAATTGAAGATTAAATAATACCTTAAAAATCCATTTCTTTTTACAATATTTGTAGGATAAGTCCGTTTTTTACAAGTGTTGTTAAAATACCTTTATACTATATTATTTTTACTGAGTTGTGCTACGCTTGCTTTTTCGCAAAGTGCCATAATATCAGGTGTAGTAAAAGATAATGATGGTGTTGGAATACCCGATGTGCAAGTAGCTATACTCGAAGATGCCTCCATTCATACTACTACCGATGTAAATGGTAGTTACCAATTATCAGTACCTTCCTTTAAAGAAATTACTCTGTCATTTTATAACATCAGCTATATTCAATTTAATCAAAAACTCACTTTACTTTCAAATGAAAAATTAACGATTAATCCCAAGCTCACCACTAAAAATAATATAGAGGAAGTAAACATTGTGTACGAAAAAAATCGTCATCAAGAGTTGTATAATATTAATCCTAAAAATTTTATTCATATACCCAGCCCTAGCGGAAATATAGAAGACCTTATCAAAACACAGATAGGAGTGAGCAGTAATAATGAATTGAGTAGCGGCTACTCGGTAAGAGGCGGTAACTTTGATGAAAACCTTGTTTACGTAAACGATATAGAGGTGTATCGTCCTTTTTTGGCAAGAAGCGGACAACAAGAAGGATTGAGTTTTGCAAATCCAGACATGGTTGGTAATATTAATTTTTCGGCTGGTGGTTTTGAAGCTCGATATGGAGATAAGATGTCTTCTGTTTTGGATATTACGTATAAAAAACCAACCAAATTTGGTGGCGCTGTTAGTGGTGGTTTTATGGGAGGCACTTTATATTTAGAAGGCATTTCTAAAAATCGCTTGTTAGCATGGAGTATAGGTTCGCGCTACAAATCTAATGCGTACTTGTTAAAGAATATGGATACTAAAGGCGAGTACCGTCCACGTTTTTATGATGTACAAAGTTTTTTAACCTTTACCATCAACGAGAAATGGTCGGTAGAGTTTTTAGGAAACATTGCAAATAATAAATATTTAGTAATACCAGCCAATAGAGAAACCACCTTTGGTACAGTAAATAATGCCGTTAAATTAAGTATTTATTTTGACGGTCAAGAAATGATGCAATATCATACTATGTTAGGAGGTTTATCAACTACATTTAAACCTAATTCACGAACCAAATTAAAACTGATAACTTCTGCATATACAACACAAGAAGAAGAATATTTTACGGTACAAGGACAATATTTTATTGATCAGTTAGAAGCTGATTTTGGAAAAGATAATTTTGGACAAGTAGCGTTCAATAGAGGTATTGGCACTTTTTTAAATAATGGTAGAAATAGAATTGATGCTAAAGTATTTAATATAGAACACAAGGGGACTCGAATAATAGGTAAGAAAAGAGAAAATGAATTATTGTGGGGAGTACGCTATCAACACGAAATGATAGAAGATAAATTGAGCGAGTGGCGGATGATAGACTCGGCAGGATATGTAGCACCATATAGTCCTACTGAGATTAACTTATTAGATGTTGTTAAAACACGAATCCATTTACAAACTAATCGTGTGCAAGGCTATTTGCAATATGTGTATCATAAGCGGTTACGAGATTCTTCTGAAATTACAACCACAGCTGGCGTGAGAGCTAATTATTGGGATTTTAATCAACAAACGGTTGTTTCTCCTAGGATTACAATGTCATTTAAACCAAACTGGAAGCCTGATTTTTTATTTAAAGCGTCGTGGGGTTATTATTATCAACCACCATTTTACAGAGAAATGCGCGGATTTGACGGACAACTAAATCCTAACATCAAAGCTCAGCAATCTATTCATTATTTATTGTCAGCCGATTATAACTTTAAGATTTGGCGAAGACCTTTTAAAATTATATTAGCAGGCTATTATAAGGAACTTAAAAATTTAATTCCGTATGAGATTGATAATACAAAGATTAGATATTTTGCTGTAAATAATTCTATTGGCTATACACAAGGTATTGATTTAAGAATTAATGGTGAGTTTATAAAGGGCATAGAATCGTGGGCTACATTGGGCGTTATGCAAACTATGGAAAATATAAGTGGAGATAGAAAAGTAACATATTTTAATGCCGCAGGCGATTCTATTATTCCGGGATATACCTTTGATACCAAAGCAGTTGATAGCACGGTAACAGGGATAGGTTATATTCCTCGTCCTACCGACCAGCGCGTTACCTTTGGTATGTTCTTTCAAGATTATATTCCTAAATTGCCTTCATGCAAAATGTACTTAAATATGCAATTTGGAACAGGCTTACCATTTGGTCCTCCTAATCATATCCGTTGGCAACAGGTGTTTAGAATGCCTCCATATCGCCGGGTAGATATTGGATTAGCATATCAAATTATAAAAGAAGATAAACCACTACCAAAATCTAATTCGCTACATTTTATTAAAGGCATGTTTATTAGCGTAGAGATTTTTAATTTATTGCAAATTAATAATACAGTTTCTTACACTTGGGTTACCGATGTTACCAACCGACAATATGCTGTGCCTAATTACCTAACTCGTAGAATGGTAAATTTGAAATTACAGGTGAAATTTTAGTAAAAAAATTATTTTTTATAAACCATTACATTAAATACAAAAGGTTGTATTTTCTTAATCTGTTCGCTACGTTTTAATCCTTTTAATTTCGATTTCTTAGAGGATAAAGTTAATTCATCTTTTATGGTTTCATCTTTCAAGCTATCGATGGTTTGTTTAATGAAATTTGATTTAATGGCAAAGCCTGTTGCTTCGGCAGAGGTTTGTTTACCACGAATTACACCAATAATATTTCCGTGTTCGTCCATTAAAGGGCCACCACTGTTACCTGGGTTTACAGGAATTGAAATTTGATACATGGTCGTATCATTATTAAATCCTGTGCTTGAACTTAATGCGCCTTCACCATACACAATGTCTCTACGAGGATAACCAAGTGTGAAAACTTTATCACCTATGTCGGAGGTATTGTCTTTAAATGAAAAAGGAAATAGTAAGTCTTTAAGAGCTGAATTATCTTCAATTTTATAAATAGCAATATCTAAAGATGGATTAGAGGTAACAAGTTTTGCTACCGAGCGCCCAATGGTATTGTTTGTAACAAAAACCGAATCGGCATTTTTAACCATGTGGTAACTTGTAATAAAATATCCTTTGTTGTTTAAAGCAAAACCTGTTCCTTCTATATTAGCTGGAGCATAATTTTTATGAGGCTTTCTTGCGGCTACTTTTAGTCCTTCAATAATGGCATCTTGCGAATACTTTAAGCCAGTAACATCACGTTTTAAATCGGTAATAGCGTTGCTTTGTTGTTTTAATAAGTAACCGCCAGCGCTTAGTACCATTATAGTTCCAATAACAGCTACAACTGCAACCGATGCTGCTACTGCAAAAGTTCGACCGTGTTTTTTAATAAAAGTTTCTTCTTTAAGAGGAATAATTTTGGTTTCGTTGGCAAACTCCTGACGATGAATTTTAGATAATATCTTTTTTAAATCAGAACGTTGTTCGTGTGCGTGAATGGTTTGTATTAGTTTTATATGCTTTTGGTAAGCATCAGCAAAACTGATATCGTTTTTAAGTTGCGTTTCAAACTCAATTTTTTGTTCAACACTTAACTCCCCAAATAAATACTTGTCAAATAATTCTGCGTTTCTCATATCTCTCTCTTTAATTCGATTCAAAAAAATACCGTTTTAAACGTTGTAAACATTTATATTTTTGTGTTTTAGCATTGTCAGCATTGGTATATCCAAATTTTTCGGATATTTCTTCCATGCTAAGTTTGTGAACATAAAAATCTTTTAGTAGTGTGCTACAAGGTTCTCCAAGGTTTTCTAAACTATCATTCATTTTTTTAATATCCGCTTCTTTTTGCAAGTGCTCGGTTAGTTCTTCACTTACATCTACCACCTCATCTTCTTCTTCGGAGTTTAGTCGGGTTAATTGCCCTTTATTGCGCAGTTGCTTTAACCATAGGCGTTTGGCAACAGAGTAAATAAAAGTTTGTAACTGACAGTTGAGCTGAAAATGCGGTTTTTGTACGGTTTCATACAATACAATAATTGTATCTTGATAGACATCGGCAGCTGCTTGATTGTCGCCACTATTGTTTACAACATATTTAAGAACGAGGTTATAATACTTTTTGTATAAAGCACGCAACACCACATCATCACTTTGCTTTAATCCTTCAATAAATTCAAGGTCGGTGTACGTTACTTTCGACATAAAGCCTTGTTTATATTAATACCTCGTTTGCTTAAAGGTAACCTGTTTTTTTAAGATTTATTCATTAATTCTTCTATCTCATCTGCCTCTAGCGGAATGTTTTTCATAAGGTCGTCATTTCCGTTGGGTGTAATTAAGATGTTGTTTTCCAGGCGAATACCTAAGTTTTCTTCTAAAATATAAATGCCTGGTTCGCAGGTAAACACATTTCCGGCTTGCATAGGTTCGTAAAAGAAGCCAACATCGTGTACGTCTAATCCCATAAAATGAGAAGTGCCATGCATAAAGTATTTTTTATATGCTGGCCATGCTGGATTTTGGTTTTTCACATCCTCTGTTTTAAGTAAGCCAAGTTGCAATAATTCTTCAGTCATTAAATCGCCTACGGCTTTGTTGTATTTTTCGAAGGTGTTACCAACTACTAGCATTTTAGTAGCTGCTTTCATAACACGCAATACGGCATTATACACTTCTTTTTGGCGTTTGGTAAATTTACCATTTACAGGTATAGCCCTTGTCATATCACTAGCATAGTTTGCATATTCGGCAGCTACGTCTAATAACAACACATCGCCATCTTTGCAGGGCTTATTGTTTTCAACATAATGCAATACACAGGCATTTTTGCCACTTGCTATAATAGGACCATAAGCAAAGCCACGACTTCTGTTTCTTACAAATTCATGTATTAACTCAGCTTCTATCTCATACTCGGTAACGCCTGGTTTTACATAACTTAATAAACGACGAAAACCTTTCTCGGTAATATTGCAAGCTTGTTGTATTTGCTCAATTTCAATAGGATGCTTAATGGCTCTAATTTTGTGCATAATAGGTGCCGAGCGCTGTATGCTATGCAATGGGTATTGTTGCTGAATAGAAGCATTAAAACGTGTTTGAGCTGTTTGCATATCAATATAGCGGCGTGTGTGCTCATTACTATTCAAATAAATGTGTTCGGCTTGAAAAATAAAGCCTTTTATAACTTTGTCAAACTCATGGTGCCAGTAAATATTTTCTATTCCACTTACTTCTTTCGCTTCTTCTTTAGTAAGTTTTGCTCCTTCCCAAATGGCAATTAACTCGCTGGTTTCTTTAATAAAAAGCACCTCTTTGTGTTTTCCATCTTTTACATCTGGAAAAATGAGTAATATCGTGTCTTCTTGGTCTATTCCTGATAAATAGAATAAATCACTGTTTTGTACAAAACCAAAGGAGCCATCCGCATTGGTAGGTAAAATATCATTACTAACGAAGAGTGCCAACGAATTTGGCTTTAGATGTTTGCAGAAATTTTTACGATTATCGATAAAAAGGTCTTTTTTTATGGCAGAATATTTCATTTTTTCGATTAATTTATTATCTTTGATTTTACTAATATACTTATTTTTTTAATGAGTTGCTTTACTGTCATAAAAAAAGCTGAAACAGAGGTTGCAAAAGTATCGTTTTGTAGCGATAATATTGTGAGAGTAATGATAAAGAGGAATGTTGATGTTACTCCCGAACAGTTTAAAGAGTTGTTTGCATTGTATAATCAATTAGCGGAGGGCGAAGCTTTTCCGTATTTATACTATGCCGAGGATTCTTCCTCAAATATTACTGAAGAGGGTAGGAGATACGCAAAAGAAAACGAGTTTTCGTTTCCTAAAGTTTGCAATGCCGCATTAGTTACTCGTTTGGCACATAAACTATTAGCCGATTTTTATTTAAAATTTAACAAGCCCCATTATCCATTTAAAGTTTTTTCAAATATGGATGATGCTGAAAAATGGTGTTTGGAGCAGTATGCCAAGTACCAAAAAAGCCATTTAGTTTCTTGTAAATAGATTATATTTGGCGCGGATGAATTTTAAAATTCTTAAACAAAGCGAAACAAAATCTGTTACTATTCAGTTATGTAGCGATGGCGTTGTGCGTGTAATTGGAAAGCCGCAGGAAACAATGGATGAGGAACAAATGAAACTCAACATCAAGGCGTATAATAGTTTAATAGAAGGAAAATCGTATGCTTTTATGTATTATTCTTTAGACGATACCTTTGTGTTTGGGAGTGATGCCATTAAATACGCCAAGGCAAATCAACATTCATTTCCAAAAATATGTATTGCAGTCGTAACAAAAAGTTTGGCTCAAAAAATTGTGGCTAACTTTTATTTAAAGATAAGCCCGCAACTTAGTCCGTTAAAAATTTTCAACTCTATATCTGATGCTGAAAACTGGTGCTACGAACAAATAGAAAAGTTTAACACGGCTAAAGTATGTAAATAAAGAGGAGAGTTGTATTTTTAACTTACTATCAATACCCTACACACAAATATTCCAATTAACCCAAAATTTCGTAAATTTGTAAAAGGTTTAAGAACTGAGAAGATATGTTTGCCACAATAGAAATAGATAGAATTAACCTAACAATAATGGGAGTGAAATTTTCAGACTTGAGGACTTTAGAGAACACTGCTAATGCTATAGGGAGTAATATGTTTGAAGGATTTATACCAACACCAAAAGGAATTGAAATAATTAGGGATTATGTAACTGGCAAGATATCTCTAACAGAACTTGTGGCATTTGCTAAACAAAAAGCCTATGTCTAATGCTTATAAATACATGGATGCAAACCACATCTATGTTGACTCTAAAACAGGAGTTTTAAAAAATTTACAAGGTATTTTAGAACATGATGTATTACTCTTTGTTGAGAGTGCTGCCGTAACTAAACGACTACAAGAGCTTTACGAAAACCCGATTAAAATTAAATCAATTGATAGTCTTTTTGAAATTCATAAACATTTATTTCAAGATATTTATGTATGGGCTGGAAAGAAGCGCCTTGTTGAGATAAGTAAAGATGGAAAACAGTTTTTTCCAATTTCCAATTTCGATAACGCATTCACATATATTAATCAGCTAATTACTGAATTCAAAAAAATACCGAAAGACAACAAAAAAGAACTAGCTGAAAAGTTGGCAGAGATTTTAGACAACATCAACTATTTACATCCATTTCGGGAAGGTAACGGAAGAACACAAAGAGAGTTTTTAAGGTTATTAGCTTTAGATAAGGATTTGATTTTAAATCTCAATCCATCGGATAACAAAAATGTTTATCAGCAATATATGAAAGGAACTATTGAGAGCAATGTTTTGGTATTGACTGAACTGATTTTTGAACTGATTACCTCTAACAATTGAGATTTAAGTTCATCCTACATGCAAAATACTCCAATTAATATTGCATCTAATAAAACTTTAATAAAATTTAAATCCTAAAACTTTGAGCGAAGAGCGTCTATTGCCCTTGATAAATAAGGTTTTAAGGGCGCTTCACGTAGTTCCATATTCTTTTTTAATACAATGCTTACATAATCATGTACCGCATAAAAGAGCGAATACGAATTCATAGAGTAAAGTTTAAAACCATAAGGATAGGCATGATTTAATAAATCTTGCATTGATAAAGATTGGTCAATTATTTGCAATTTATCGGGATGGTTTTTTCTTAACCAGTTTAAGTGATTAGGTTCTGGTATATTGATTAATACCACTGCATTAGGGCTCGTTAGTTTAGCAATGGTTTCAAAAATATGAGCGTGTTGATCTACAGGTATATGCTCTAACACATCAGGAAAAACCACAAAATCAAATTGTAATGAGTGTGTAAAATTACTCATGTCGTTTACTAAAAACTCGGCATGAGTGTAAGATTTATTATACTGCTTAGCTAGTTCAATACTCTCGGGGCTAATATCTAATCCTACCAGTTTGCCTTGTGGTATGTGTTTTAAAATAAGTTGACTAACCGTGCCAATACCGCATCCAATTTCTAATACCTTTGAGTTAGCTTGTAGCCCAACTTTCTTTAAGTTTTTTAAAATTGTTAAATGCCTTTTATTAATACCAACCTTTTTTACTGTTTTTAAATGTACAGTATCGTAGTATGTTTTTACTTCCTCGATAGTAGCCATTATGGGGTAATTTGCTTAAATTTTCTCAAAAATAAGTAAAAAAACACTCACTTTTTAGGCATTTTGAACGAATAAGTACCCAAGGCTTCTCTTTTTTTAAATCATACTTTGTATATTCGTAACAAATATTTTTTTAACGTTTTATGAAAGTTTTGATAACAGGTGGTGCAGGGTTCATTGGGTCTCATGTAGTGAGATTGTTTGTCAATAAATATCCTAATTATTCTATTTATAATTTAGATAAATTAACCTATGCAGGAAATTTAGCCAACTTAAAAGATGTAGAGAGTAAACCGAATTACACCTTTATAAAAGGCGATATAGTAGATGCTGATTTTATTAATCAGTTATTTAAAACACATCAGTTTAATGCCGTTATACATTTAGCTGCCGAGAGCCATGTAGATAGAAGTATTACAAATCCTTTAGAGTTTGTATATACCAATGTGATTGGCACGGTAAATTTATTAAACGCAGCCAAAGAATTATTTAAGGCAGATGCTACTCAGTTTACTAAGTTTTATCATGTTTCTACTGATGAGGTGTATGGCTCGTTAGGCGATACGGGCTTGTTTACCGAAACTACAGCTTACGATCCACACAGTCCTTATTCGGCATCTAAAGCAAGTTCCGATCATTTTGTAAGAGCCTATCACGATACTTATAAATTGCCTTGTGTTATTTCTAATTGCTCAAATAACTATGGTCCATTTCATTTTCCTGAAAAATTAATTCCATTGTGTATTAATAATATCAAGCACAATAAACCGTTACCTATTTACGGTAAAGGCGAAAACGTGCGCGATTGGTTATTTGTAGAAGATCATGCAAGAGCTATAGATGTTATTTTTCATAAAGCGGCATTAGGTAGCACGTATAATATAGGTGGTCATAACGAGTGGACTAATATTGATGTTATTAAACTATTGTGCGATATGATGGATGAAAAACTTGGACGTGCAAAGGGAACTAATCAAAAATTAATCACTTTTGTAACTGATAGAGCAGGCCACGATTTACGTTATGCTATTGATTCTACAAAGTTGCAAAATGAGTTAGGATGGAAACCTTCTTTGCAATTTGAAGAAGGTCTTTCAAAAACGGTAGATTGGTATTTGCAAAACGAAGCTTGGCTCAATGATGTTACTTCGGGCGAGTACGCTAAATATTATGAAAAACAATATCAATCATAATGGTATTTAGTAGCATTACATTTTTAGTTTATTTTCTTCCATTATTCCTTTTGGTGTATCATCTTACACCACATAAGTTTAAGAATGCTTGCATCTTAATTTTCAGTATTATTTTTTATGCTTGGGGTGGCCCTAAATTTATTTTTGTGATTTTGGGTACCACCTTTATTGATTACTTTATCGTTAATAAAATGTACCAAGCTAAAAGTGAGAAAGGGAAAAAACAACTCTTGATTATCTCCCTTCTTATTAATTTGGGCTTATTGGCTTACTTTAAGTATAGTAATTTTTTTATTGATAATATCAATGTAGCTTTATCTACTTTAGGTATAAAAGAGATAACTTGGTTGAAAATTGCTTTACCTATTGGCATTTCGTTTTACACCTTTGAGAGTGTAACTTATGTAGTTGATGTGTATAGAGGTGTTCACAAGCCACTCAAAAATTTTTGGCATTATCAAACCTATATTTTATTATTTCCAAAACTAATTGCAGGACCTATTGTTCGTTACCACGATATTGCCGACCAAATAACAGATAGAGAAAAAAATTATACAGCCGATGTAAAGCTGAGTGGCTTTTATACCTTTTGCATAGGCTTAGCAAAGAAAGTAATTATAGCTAATACCATTGGCTCACAAGCCGATGATGTATTTAAGTTGGAAGCACAAGATTTAAACACGGCTGCTGCTTGGGTGGGTGCTTTAGCATACACGTTTCAAATTTATTTTGATTTTAGTGGCTATAGCGATATGGCTATTGGATTATGTAAGATAATGGGTATTCGTTTGCCCGAAAATTTTAATAACCCTTATCTTTCTTCTAGCATTAGCGAGTTTTGGAGAAGATGGCATATAACGCTTGGAACTTGGATGAAAAATTATTTATACATCCCGTTAGGCGGAAATAAAGTGAATGCAAATTATAAGTTGTACAGAAATTTATTAATTGTGTTTTTGGCGTCGGGCTTGTGGCATGGCGCTAGTTGGAACTTTGTAATTTGGGGTGCTTATCATGGCTTGTTCTTAATATTAGAGCGGTTATTTTTATTAAATGTGTATGCCAAAATCGGGAAATTTATTTCAACCATCATCACTTTTATAATCGTTGTAGTAGGTTGGGTATATTTTAGAATAGAGGATTTATCGCAGGCAAATCATATTGTAAAAACAATGTTTAGTTTTGATTTTACGGATGGTAAATTTGCTTTACACAACGATTTTTATTTTTCGTTGTCTTTGGCAGTAGTGTTTTCTTTCTTTGCTTGTTTACCTTTTACCAAAACGCTTCAAGCTAAGGTGTATGGCGAGCATCATACCACATTATCTAATACAGTGCTGTTAAGTTGTAGTATCTTGTTATTTTATATTTCATTAAGTTATATTGCCGCACTTGGTTTTAATCCTTTTATTTATTTTAGATTTTAAGCTATGAGACAAAAACCTTATAATATGTTTGTGTGGGTTGCTTTTGTAGCAATAGCTTGGCCATTGGTTGCCAGTTGGACTAAAAAAAATAATGTTCCTAATTTAACGGGTATTGTCATAAATAATGTAAACCCCGATTCGCTTTTAAAAAAAGATAAAAGTTTATGGTTTAGTGGAGAATATCAAAGCTTGAAAGATGATTACAATAACGATCATTGGGCATATAAAGAATTGTGTGTGCGATTAAATAATCAGTTTTATTATAATTGTTTTAATCAGTTAAGAGTTAATTCTTTTGTGTCGGGCAAAGATAACTATGTGTATAGCGAAACTTATATCTTTTCAGCTTTTGGAGATGATTATGTTGGTGAACAAAAAATTATTCAAAAATTACAAAAGGCAAAAGTTATTCAAGATAGTTTAAAACGTAAAGGCATTGATTTATTATTAGTATTTGCACCAGGAAAAGGAGAGTATTGTATTGAACAAATTGATGATAAATATGTACATCCAATTAAACATACTAATTACAATACTTATATTGAACAGTGTAAAAAATTAGGACTAAATGTACTCGATTTAAAAGCTTGGTTTCAACAATTAAAACCTACTACCCCTTATCCTTTATTTCCAAAATTCGGACATCATTGGAGTTACTACGCTGAGTGTTTAGCAACCGATACCATCCTTCATCATATTGAACACTTGCATCATTGCGATATGCCTGAGGTGTCATGGAATAAAATAGATGTAGTGGACACATCAAGAAGCAGAGATGCTGATGTGCTAAAGAGTATGAATTTATATAAGAATCCATCTCAAAATATGAAATTGGCTTATCCTGAATTATTGTTTGAACAAGATACTGCCAAAAATAAAACAAGGGTTTTAACGATTAGTGATAGTTATTGGTATGGGCCTGTATATATGGGTGTACCACAAAACTGTATGGCAGGCGGACAGTTTTGGTATTATTATAATAAAATTATTCCTAATCCTAATCCTGCCGAAAAAGTAGAGGTTTGGCAATTAGATTTAAAACAACAACTCGAAAGTAATCAAGTAGTAATGTTGTTATATTCAGATGGAAACTTGCCAAACTTTGGTAATGAATTCTTTGATGATGCGTATGAATTATATACAAATCCTACTTCGTACTACGCACGAGTAGAGCGTAACAAAACGATTAAACAATACGCCAAACAGATTAGAGAGAAACCAATATTGCTTAAAAAAGCCACTAAAAAATCAGAGGAATTGCAAATTCCTTTAGATTCTGCCATAAAGCTAGATGCTATGAAACTAGCGGGTATTAGTAAATAGATACAGGCCTATTATGGCATTAATACTTTGACTAAATTTAGGTTATTACCTAAACAAATTCACTGAGCCATGTTTTTCTATTTCTTTTCCGTCAAAGCCAGTGGCTTTTACAAAGAAGAAGTAGGTGCCCTCAGGAGCAGAAGCACCATTTGGTACTTTTCCATCCCACGAGGCTTTCGCGCCGCTGAACTCGTATAATTTCTCACCCCAACGGTTAAAGATTTGTAAAGCTATTTCTTTTACCCCTGTAGATTTAATAGTAAATATATCATTTACATTATCCCCATTTGGTGTAAATACATTTGGTATTTCAAGTGTTAAACCATCTTCTACCACTATTTCTACCGTAGCTGTTGCTACACAAGTTCCAGACGCTACCACTAAACTCACAGTATAAGTTCCTGTGGTAAATGTTTGACTTGGATTTTGATCAGTAGATGTTTGACCATTTCCAAAATCCCATGTAAAACTTGTGCCATTACCACCACCCGTAAAGTTAACATCTAGTGGCGATGTACCCGTTGTAGGATTAGCAGTTAAACTAGCCGTAGCCGATGATTGACTAACTGTTACTACTGCCGAACTCGAACAACCCGTTACATTATCAGTTACAGTTAAAGTGTAAGTTCCTGTTTCGCCAACTGTAGGATTTAAAGTATTGCTACCTGTTAAAATACTAGTAGCAGATGGTCCAGCCCAAGTATATGACACATTACTAGAAGTGGTAACACCGTTTAATACTACTGTGCTACTACCACAAGCAATGTTAGCCGATGTACCAGCATCTACACCTTGTGGTGTAACCGTACTACCAGTTACTACATATTGTACGGTGGTTGAACAGCCATTTACTGCATCTACTACTTCTAAAGTATAAGTACCCGCCGATGTTACATCAATAGATGGTGTATTAAGATTACCAGGTAACCAATTAATATTGGTAGCGTTAGCACCGCTAGTACTAGAGTTTAAAGTAACTGTACCATTACTAGCCCCACAACCAATTACAGTGTTACTTGAGGTAACTGTAATAGTGCCAGTAGGAGCTGTATTATCTACAACCACTGTAAAGGTATTTGCTGTATTAGTAGAAGAACTAACACAACCTGTAAGCGTATTGGTTACAGCTAAGGTATAAACACCTGCTGCGGTAAATGTGGCACTCGCCTGATTTGGAGAACTTGCTAAACCTGTTCCAGACCAAGTATAAGTTACATTAGCACTTGGTGATACCGTAGGAGTTACCGTTACATTCAAATTCGTACAAGTAATGGTACCACTATTTCCAGAAGTAGAAAGCGTGGCTGATGGTAATGCTGTTGCATCTACCACGGTTACAACATTATTGGCAATGCTGGTAGCACAACCCGATACTGTATTTGTTACCACTGCACTATACGTTCCAGGAGCGGTAAACTGTGGTGTAGCAGTAGTTTCAGTGCCAGGCACAATACCAGCCGTAGGCGACCAACTATAACTTACAGGGCTCGCTGTGGTGGTAATAGCTACCGTAGGGCTTGGATTTGTACAAGTAATAGAAGCTGTATTAGATGATAAGGTTACTACTGGAATACCTGCATCAGCTACTACCTCTACAGTAGCTTGTAAAGCCGATGAAGTGCTACATCCAGTAATTGTATTGGTAACAGATACTGTATAAATACCTGGATTACTTACCATAACCGGGTTACCAGTTAAAGTACCACTGCTTGGTGTTGTCCAAGTATAAATGGTATTAGGGTCATCTGAACTACTACCTGATAAGGTTACGGTAGGTACTGCGCAAGTAGCGGTTAAGGTAGGAGCTGTACCTAAGGTAAAGCTAGGCGTTGTGGTATTAGAGATAACGGTTACAGTGCTTGTACCTGTACAACCATTGATATTGTCAGTAACTGTCACCACATAACTACCGCCTGCATCCACACTTGGGCTACTGCTTGTGCCATTGGTAATAGTACCAGGGCCAGACCATGAATACGCATAATTAGTACCTGTTGGTGTCGCATTAAGGGTAACAAGCGTATTAGTACAAGTAATGGTAGATGATGAAGTGGCATTAGCCACTGGGGCAATGGTATTACTTGGCACATTGGCTGTGTAAATAGCATCACAACCTGAAGAAGTATTTGTAATGGTTACACTATACACGCCTGGCATGTTAGCTGTTGTTACTGAATTAGTAGGGCTACCTAAAGTACCTGGCCCACTCCAAGCGAAAGATAAAGGATCGGAACCAACCGGTGTCACCCCAATGGTAACAATAGAATTAGTACAAGTAATAGAATTAGTAACAGGGTTTACTGTTGCTTGCGGAACATTCGTAGAAGAACTTACGGTTACCACTGAAGTATGAGTACAGCCAGAGGCTGGTATGGTAGCAACTAAAGTATAGGTACCAGGAGCACAAGCTGCTGTTGTAAAACTACTAGATGAGCCACAAACACCGCCTAACCAGTTAGCTGTAGCACCTGCTGGACTTGCTGAGCCTGTTAAGGTAACAGAAGGGCTTCCGCAGGTAAGGGTTTGAGACGGACCAGCATTCGCTGTTGGTGTGGTGGTGTTTTGATTAATAGTGGTATTAGCAGTAGCGGTACAACCATTAGCGGCTGTTACTACAACAACGTAAGAACCTGGAGTATTAGCGGTAGTAGTCGCAGTGTTAGTAGCTCCTGTAATACCAGGACCAGACCATGCATAAGTACCACCACCAGTAGCGGTTAGATTAATGCTATTAACAGTACAGGTTAATGAACCACTATTGCTAGCGCCTGCTGTTGGAGCTGTTGTATTTTGTGTAACAGACGTATTAGCAGTAGCAGTACAACCATTGGCAGCTGTAACTAAAACAGAATAAGTGCCACCCGCATTAACGGTTGGGTTTGCAGAAGTGTTGCCTGTGATAGCACCGCCAGTCCAAGCATAAGTTCCACCACCACTAGCTGTTAAGGTAACAGTAGTATTGGTACAATTTAATGAACCAGAATTTACAGCACCTGCTGTTGGAGCGGTAGTATTTTGTGTAACAGATGTATTAGCAGTAGCAGTACAACCATTAGCAGCTGTAACAGTTACTACATAAGTACCTGGTAAATTCACGGAAGGAGTAGCAGTAGAACCACCACTTACAATACCTGGCCCACTCCAAGCATAGGTTCCTCCACCAGTACCAGTAATGCCAATGGTACGTGTAGTACAGGTTAAAGTAGAACTATTGCTAGCGCCCGCTGTTGGTGCAGTAGTGTTTTGTGTAACAGATGTATTAGCAGTTGCAGTACAGCCATTGGCAGCTGTAACAGTTACTACATAAGTACCTGGTAAATTTACGGAAGGAGTAGCAGTAGAACCACCACTCACAATACCTGGTCCACTCCAAGCATAAGCACCTCCACCAGTACCAGTAATGCCAATGGTACGTGTTGTACAGGTTAAAGTAGAACTATTGCTAGCACCCGCTGTTGGTGCGGTAGTGTTTTGAGAAACCGCTGTTGTTGTAGTAGTAGAGCAACCATTACTGCCAGTTACAATTACAGTATATGTGCCTCCTTGATTGATAACAGGATTTGCTGTTAAACTACCACTTACAATACCTGGTCCACTCCAAGTGTAAGTTCCGCCTCCTGTGGCTGTGAGTGTTGCAGTGGTATTTGTACAATTTAAACTAGCAGAATTTACTGTTACTGTTGGACCAGCTCCTGAGGTAACGTAAACAGTAGATTTAAGCATAGCTAAACATCCCGAAGTGCCTCCAACATAACAGCTATACGTGGTGGTTACAGTAGGATTTACTACAACAGAGTGTGTGGTATTAGAACCAACAAAAGTACCTGGATTAGATGCAGTCCACGAATAGGATAAAGCACCAGAGTTTACACTTAATGTCGTTGAACTTCCTGCACAAATAGTAGCAGAATTAGCAGATATTGTATAAGCAGAAGCACTGGCACAAATGGCATTACTGCTCATACCTGCCGTTGTGTTTGTTCCTGCATAATTTGTTGCTGTAGATAAATTAACATTAGTTACTGTACCATTAAGTACTGTTAAGACAGGAGATGAATTTACTTTTGTAATACTGGTGCCACATGTTGCAGATGAACCAGCAAAACCACTTGTGTCCGTAACTACTAAACCGAAATCCCAGTTCCCTCCTACTGTAGGTCCCATCCATCCGCTAGCCAAATAAGTACAACCAGAGATAGTGATACCATGAAAACCATCATCATTAACACTTGGTCCACCACCGTTTCCATATCTTTTTGTCCAAATAACAGTTCCTGTATTGCCATTTAGTTTTGCCATCATTGCATAATTATTTTCTGTTTCACCAGCCACAACTACAGCACCGTATTGGTCGAACGCACAATTAATACCCCATGAATTTCCCATAGTAGTTGGATTTCGGAGATACCAACTGTATTGACCATTAATTTGGCGTGTCCATAACACATTACCTGAAAGGTCTATCTTTACTACTATAAGATTACCTGGATTTCCCGAACTTGACTGAGCGGTTGCGCCACATAAAACAATTCCACTCGCAGATATATCCATTCCCGTAAAGTGAGGCCTTAATGATGCACCCACATAAGTCTTACACCAATTTACATTCCCATTAGCAGCATTTACACTTAAAACATAAGATTCGGCTGTACCGCCAACATCAAAACTTCCTGCCATATAATAATTGGAACCTGATTTATGAATCACATAAGCATCTGCATTATTTCCATTAATAGTATATTCTTTATACCAGATTAGATTCCCACTAGCATCTGTTTTAATAATACAAGGCTTGTTATTAAACCCAGCAGCTACTACATCTGTACCATCATTTATAATATATCTTAAGGTCCCACTTCCATAATTTTTAGAAAACTGTTTTACCATTGTGGCATCATACTTTACAATAAGTTTGTTTTGAGAACCAATTGCTCCATTATGTCCAGCAACAAAAATATTATCTGATGCATCAATGGAAGCAGAGAATAGTTCACCTGAATTAGCAACAACTCTGTTAGTAGAGTAGGCACCTGTTGTATTTGCTACCACAAAACAAGGTTTATCGTCTAATAAACCTGCCATGACTAATTCGCCTTTTGCATTTACTACAAGGTGATTAGACCACGAATAATTACCAGATTGTCCATAATTGAAATATCCAATATTTTGAGCAAAGCTACCTATTGTAATAAATGAAAAAATAATAAGTATGATTTTTTTCATGTTTTAAAAAATTAATGTGATAATATTTTTTTTATATAGGAAAATTACTATGAATTTTTAGTGCATTTTTTGACATAGGTCAAAAAATGCACTAAACTGTTTAGGATGCTAGACTGTTTATTAGATTGGTATAATCTATATTAAAAGATAAAATTAAGATTAGCGGTAAAGTTTCTTCCAAATCTTGGAACCTGACCAATATCTAAATGCTCACGGTATCTGATGTCGAAAATATTCTCACAAGCTAATGAGAATTGAATGACACTAGATTTTATTCTGAAATTTCTAGCAGCTCTTAGGTTAAATAAGTGGTATTCAGGAGTTAAAACATCTCCATAATCGCTGTTAACCCTATTTTGTTTCATCGCATAATCGTGTTCAATCTGAAATTGAAATAAATTTAATTTATAACGTAAAGCATGTTGTAATTTTAAAGGTGGAATTAAAGGCAATGATTTTCCATCAAATGTTTCTGTATAAATATATTTAATACTATTTATATAGGTAAGGTTATCAATAATGTGATACTTTAAATTAAACTCTCCCCCCATTGATGTGGCGTATTTTATGTTCTTATAGGATTTTAAACCTTTTGCACCAATTGTCATAGCACTCATGCCATTAAGTTGGTATGAGTAGATGTAATTACTTATTTGGTGATAAAAGAAATTAAAAGAGTAATCCAATTTTTTTAAACTATGTTTTATAAGTAATTCAGATTGATAGGATTGCTCTGGTTTTAATAAAATATTACCTATATAGTCGTATTGATCTTGTCGATTAAATAAATAATATCCATATCGTTCATTACTTGTGGCAAGACGCTCTCCATAGCCAACGGATAATTGAACCAATAATCTATCTAAGAATGTTTTTGAATAAGAAATATTTCCGCTCTTTAAAACATCTTCTAATTCATTTGTAATATTTGTGTTAAATACTTTCCACTGTTTATAACCTATACCTCTTACGGCAGATTGTAAATAATAATCAGCTCGAGCATTAAAATTTAATTGTTGTTTGTGTTTTAAATCAAGTTTATATTTAATAGCTAAGCCAGCATTATTAAGATTGTTTTCGGGCAATGTTTGCATATACATAATGGGTTCACCAATAGGATACATTGTCATGTCAGCGCGTGCATATACATTATGAAAATCGAGCCTAACTTTTAATTTATCACTAGCAAATAACTCATTATACATTCCAGTAGTTTTTGTCCATCCTGGCATATCCATGTGCATAGGAACATTCGGGCGATGAGTGTCATCCATGAAATGTGTTATTTGGTTGTAATAAAATTTTAATTCATTTCTAGTGAAGTAACTGTTGTTAAATGTAATTTGATGTGTTAAAGATGTTATTTGTGCTGTTGCATTTCCAACATCCATAGGTAAGGCTGGGTAGCCAATATTTTTTCCCCAATCTCCTAAGTAGTCTATTTTAAGTAACTGAGTTTTTGCAATTTTAAATAACACATTGGCTCCAATATTGTATTTTTCAAATCCTGAGTATGGAATAATTAAATATCCACCTGCTTTATAATCATTTGCTTTTCTATAAGTACCATTTACTCGATAGGCTATTTTTTCGGTGGAATGTTGTAGTGCAGCAGATGCATAGTAAGCATTGTTTACACTTAAATATGTTTGAGAAATTTGACCGCTTAGATTAGAATGGCAATTTAGTGTGGGTTCTCGTAGTTGCATATTTATTTGCCCACCAATATTGCTGCCATTCATTGTTCCTGAAGCGCCATGTGCTACTTGTATAGCAGATAGATTGGAGGGTTCAACATAAATAGAAACTGGATCCATTTTGTCTGTACAAGCGCCATAAATCTTCATGCCATCAATCGTTAAATTAGTTTGACCTGAATTGTAATTTCGCAAAGTAGGCTCTAACCCATAAGCGCCTCGTTTAATTAAATTAACGCCTTGCATTCTAGATAAAATATCTTCGGTAGTTGCTAATTTGTTGTTTTTATAAAAATCAAACGATTGATCTTTTTCTTCACTTAAGTCGCATACTGAAATTTCATCAAGTGTAATGGTCTTTAAGGACGAATCTTTTGGGGTGTTTTGCCCCAAAAGATTCAAATTTATGAATAGAATAAATATGACTAATATTTGTTTTTGTAACATTATTGTAAAGTCATTTCAAAATATTGATCATCACTTATTAATGTTCCATTTTTAAATAATTTTAAGTGTACATACCACAATCCAGACATGGTATAATTTACTTTTCCTAAATAGTGACCCTTGCCTACATGTGTTGGGTTGATATTATTTGGCGAGCCATGTCCCATGCTCGGCATTTCTGGTTCAATTTCAACTGTATATTGGTCAATAAATGGATAAGTCATTCCGTTTACACGTTGATGTAAGGTTATTTCAAAATTATTGGTTCCAACAGATGGGTTGGTTGGTTGTACCAGGCTAATAAACACTTTTTTATTACTATCTAATGCTAAAACTACACTTTTAAATTTACTAGGAGAACTTGCTGACACATCTACGCCAAGAGAGCCTAGTCCTGATTTGCCATTTTTGTGGTTATGGAAATTAATATTTAATGACCACTGAGAAGCAGTTCCAGCCATTGAGAATATAACAGCGCTTCTAAAGTAGCCATTTGTACTAATTGTATCACTTGTGTTTTCTACTGGTGAACCATGAGACATACTTCCCATATTCATTAATGGAGAGATATTACAGTGGCCCATATTAAGAGCACTTCCATCTGTTGAATCAGTAAAAGCTACATAGATAAGATTATATCCAGTTTCAAAAGCTTTATCTGTATATATTGAAGCTTTTGCATTTGCCCCAACAATATAAGTTTCTCCAATTTTTATTAGGTTGTTGGGCGTGCTTGGTGTTGTAACTTCTTCTTCTGGTTCAATAGATTTGTTTTTTTTACAGGCACTTGAAATTCCAATAATGAAGAGTAAAAATGTTAAGAGTTTAATTTTGTTAAGCGTTTTCATAAGTTCTATTTTTTTTAATGTTAAATATTGATTTAATGATTGAAATCAATAACCTTAATTTGTAACTACACACAAATCCCTACACACTCAAGAAGGGGTGTGAGAATTGAATTGGCTAATTAATTTCAGGATAAACGTAGGATATGGCTAATACAGCCAAACTTAACAGGTAGGTGGGTGAAAAATAGACTGAGTAGCTTTAGGTAAATTACTTGGAATGAATTTACCATTTAGCGAAGCGTTTGGTGTTTCTATGTTTAATAATTTTAATTCATTGTTCTCTGAGATTAAAAGTATTTCATTTATCTCTTTAAATGTGTTTTTTGTTGTGCCTTCCTTTTCTTCTTGTTCATGCAATTGTTTTTTTAGATGACACTTACCTTTACATTTTAATTTTGGTTTAGACTTATTCTCACAATACTTTTTGGTAATTAATTCCTTATTTATAATGTAATTTGAGAATAAATACAATTTACTGAAAGTAGAACTTAGTAAACCAACAACAAGAATTATAGCAACAATTATTCTCATAAGAGGAAATTCAAATACAAAGGTAAAGCCTTATCTTTAATTTTAACTGATTATAATCATAATTAAAAAAGATATAGATTATATATTTTTAATTGAAGGCCAATTTGATTAATGTACATCCATATCAAAAATCTGGTCGGTACTGATTAATGTGCCATTTTTAAATAATCTCACATGAACAATCCATGCGCCTGTCATTGTGAAATTTACCCTTCCAAAATAATGTCCCTTCTCAGTGAATATGGGATTTACATTAAAGGGAGAGCCATGTTCCATACTGGCCATTTCAGGTTCAATTTCTACTGAGTACGAATTAATGGTTGTATATATTGAGTCGGTAATTTTTTGGTGTAATACAATTTCAAAATTATTTTTTCCAACTTTTGGTAGTTCGGGCTGCACTAATGACATGTAAACTTGTTTATTGCTATCTAATGCTAATACAAGATCCTTAAACCGGCTAGGAGTACTTGCATTTACTTGAATGTTTAACGTTCCATTACCTGTTGTGTTATTGGTATGATTATGGTAATTTATTAATAATTGCCATTGAGATGCAGTACCTGTCATTGGAAATACAACGGCTCTTTTATAATAATTATCAGTAACCACACTGTCTGTTGAATTTTCAATAGGGGCGTAGTGTATTGTTCCGCCCATATTCATTTTTGCAAAAATTTTGCAGTGTCCATAGTTTAAGGCGTTTCCACTTGCCGAATCAATAAACTGAATATACAAAGAGTTATATCCAGTTTCTAAATTTCTTGGAGCAAATATTAACACTTTGGCATTTGCTCCAATTATATACGTTTCTCCTATCTTTAACAAATTACTAGTATTATTTATGCTTGATGTTTCTTCTTCTTCTGGCTCATTATCATGTTGCTTTTTACAAAACGTAAAAACACTTAAGCATAAAATTAATACTAGTGATAAAGTTTTTATTTTCATCATAATTTTGAAGTTAGATTTTTAAACAACTTAACCCTATATCTACACTTCTCGACATATCAGAAAGGGTTGTTTTATGAACCATCTTTAGTAAATCTTTTTTAATAAATTTAAATTGATTGTGAACGGGACAGGGGTGGTCTTCAGAACATTTTTTTAATCCTAAAACGCAAGTTTTTTCAATCATATTCCCATCAATGGCAGTAATAACATCTATTAATTTAATTTTTTTAGAGTCTTTCATATTAATACCAAAGCCTCCTAGCTTACCTTTACTCGAGTTAACTATACCAGCTCTAACTAATTTTTGTAAAATTTTAGCCGTAAATGCTTTTGGCGAATCAATTTCATTTGAAATATCTGTTAAGTTACACTGTTCTTTATTTAATGATTTTTGTGCAATATAAACTGTTGCTTTTATGCCATATTCGCAAGCCTTTGAAAATATCATGAGATTTTAAGTTATTCGTAAAATTTAATTCGTTTTAAATGTACGAATTAAATCGGATATTTTTATCCTAATTTAAATAAATATTATCCTATTTTTTTGCATATATTTGGTAAATCTTAATGTTAAAAATTGAATTTTAGTGAATTATTCAGTAACTTTATTTTATTGATTTTAAAATTTCTTAATATAATGAAAGCTTTTAATTTTTATGCCCGATTATTCATTATAATGTTCATTACTGTAATAATGAGTGCTTGTAAAAAAGACACGAAGGTTTCAGACAAAGTTGAAGAGCCTGAAAGTACAACCACCTCAGTTACTTTTAGTTTTATACCTAAAAATGGTACTCAGACCTTACTTTGGGATTCTATTTCAAATACCAATGCGGCAGGCAATCAATTTAGTGTAAATACTATCAATCTGTATATTTCAAACGTGTGGTTGAAACATGCTAATGGGAGTATATTTAAATCAAATCAGGTGTTTTATATCGACCCAAAGATTGTTTCAAAATCTTCTTTCCAATTAAGTGATGTTCCGAAAGGAGATTATGTAGAAGTCCAATTTCTGTTGGGATTAGATACAATTAAGAATGTTGACAACGGATTAGAAACAACTATGGATAATTTAAATATGGCTTGGCCAACAATGATGGGTGGTGGTTATCATTTTATAAAAATGGAAGGACATTATTTAGATGGCGCTAGTGTGTCTAAAGGTTATGCGGTTCATTTAGGAAAAAATGAAAACTTGGTACAAGTTACGATTCTTAAGAATTTAAGCTTTCCGAATGCAAGTCATCAGTGCTCTATTTCATTTGATGTGAATGAAGCATTTACAAGTCCTTATTTATATGACCTTAATGCTGAAGCAAATTATACGATGTCTGATTCCATCGCAATGTCTCATATTAAAACAAACTTACAAGATGCGTTTAATATTATTCAAAATAACTAGTGTAATATTCTTAGCTCTTCTATTATTTAACTGTACTAAAAATAGTGCGGAGGAGATAGAGCCTAACACCGCTACACCGCTTACACCTTATACAGTGAATGTTCCTGATTATTTTCCTAAAATGGAAATACCAGTAGATAATCCCTTGACTGTAGAAGGAATAAGTTTGGGAAGACAATTGTATTACGATCCTATTTTATCAAATAATGGAAACTCTTGTTCTACTTGTCATAATGCACCTGAGTCCTTTTCTAGTTATTCGGCAAATTCCTTACCGCATATAAATTTAGCATGGAATTCTACTTTTTTATGGGATGGACATATAAATGGTACCTTAGAAGACATTATGAAATTTGAGGTAGAAGATTTTTTTCAAACAGATATATCTAAATTAAACAACTCTTCATATTATAAAAGTGAATTTAAAAAAGTTTTTAATGTTGATGTCATAACTCATAAAAATGTTGAATATGCTTTGGCCCAATTTTTTAGAGTAATGGTTTCTTCTAATTCTTTGTACGATAAATTCTATCAGCATACTGCAAACTTTACTCCTTCACAAATGAATGGTTTTATCACGTTTATTACTGAGAAAGGGGATTGTTTTCATTGTCATTCAGTAGGGCTTTTTACTGACAACAAATTTCATAATATAGGCATTGACTCAGTATTTACAGGTGTAAACGCTGGACGTTATAATTATACAAATAACCCAAGCGATCTAGGATTATTTAAAACACCCACTTTAAGAAACATTGAATTAACTCCGCCTTATATGCACGATGGTAGATTTCAAACTCTTGAAGAGGTAGTTGATTTTTATAATTCTGGTGTTAAACACAGTTCTACTCTTGATCCTATTATGACAAAAGGCACTAAAATGTTTGGCTTAGGTTTAAGCGCTACTGATAAGCAGGATTTAGTTGCTTTCCTTAAAACATTAACTGATACTACATTTACAAAAAATCCAATGCTACAACAGCCTTAAAAACATATTATGTAGTAGTATTTTTTTTAAATTTCCTCATGCTTAAATTATGAATACAAATATTATTGATTTTATAAATCAAAATCAAGTGGCTACCATTTGTTTTGTAGATAAACAAAATAAACCTTATTGTATTAATGCGTTTTATTGTTTTGCAGATAATCAAGAAACCTTAATTTTTAAATCTTCGTTTGGTACAACACATGATGATTTTGTTAAGAATGGAAATCCTACATCTGGAACCATTGTGCAAGATCAAAATAATTTAGCAAAACTTAAGGGGATTCAGTTTTCAGGAGTTATTGTCAATCAGGATGAAATTAATAAGCGCGGATTAAATCAACTATATCTCAAAAAGTTTCCTATCAGTATTGCGAAGCCAGGATACATTTGGGGTATAGAACTTAATTTTATAAAATTTACTAATAATACTCTTGGATTTGGCAATAAAACTGTTTGGCAAAAAGAAAATTAGTTTGTGTTTTTTTGTTCGATAAGTTTCTTCAAATTCTTTAATCCTTCTTCAAAATCTGGAGCAATCATTTCTTCAAAACTCATAAATAAACTCATTGCTCTAAACATAAATGGTGTATGAGAATACATGCCCCACACAACTTGGCTTGTCTCGCCTTGCTGTTTTAGTATGTAATAGTTTTCCGAATCACCAAAATCGTCAAAATGTAAGGTGTTCATAATTGTATCTCCATGTGTATATTGATAAGTTAAAGAGCCTTTCCCAGCTTGTTCTTTATCACTTTCCCATGACAACTTATATCCACGCTCTCCAACTGTCCCAGTATAATTAGTTTTCATTTGTGGGTCATATTTAGTATAAGGACTCCATTGCTCTTGAAAAATTTTAAAATCGTACAATGTATTTTTAATTGTTTCAGCTGGCGCATTAATTTCTATCATTCTTTCCACTCTGCTGTCCGAATTTCCTATAATACATAATATAAAATATAATCCAATAATGGAAGCCAATACAATAAGAATTTTTTTAAGCATAAGTAATTTAGTTTGAATGGTTTATTTCATATAAACTTACAAAAATTTAGAATAAATACAATTTTTTTCAGTCATTAAATTGCAAAAGAACATTGGTATCCGAAGTTTCATTCAACACAGGATTAAATCGAAGCAGAGCTTCGTTTAATCCCTATATGTTATGTGTAGCTGTATCTACAATGCTTTACACATAGTTTTTTAGTTGTCCACCATGAGTTACAAGTTATTTGAAATAATCCTTTTGGTCAGTCGGTTTTATTTTTTTGGTTTGATAAATTTGGAACCTACGAGAAACACCCAAATATAAGCCAGTACCTTTAAAATCAACATTTTGTTTATACGTTTTACTATAATTAGTATTTGGATTACTAATGGTTAATGTATTCAAATCGCGCCCTGTTGCGTAAGGTGAGTATGTAAAAATTAAGGTAGAACTAAATATGTATTTGTTTCTAATATAAACATCACTTCCTAACCCAAAATTGATTAAGTAACCTCTTTTGTGCCACGTAAAAGATTTGTTTTGAAATGCATATACCGTTCCATTTTCATCAATTGTCCCAGCTATTCCAAAATTACCAGTACTTTCTCCACCTTTTTGTGGGCCACCTCTTTGAGCCATCCCAGCACCTATTATTATAGAACAATTTAAGTTTGAAGGTAATGAGTAAAGTGTATATTTATAATTAATATAATATCTAATAAAGGAGGATTTTCCTTTTATTGAACTTTCACCGAAAGTATAACCTATACCGTTTTGATAATTATCTGCATAAACTTTATAAATAAAAGAGTTGCCATCGGTATTTAAACCAATCAATATTTCTTTTTTAGGAGAAAGTTGAATACCTGCTGATATGCCAAAATTAAGTGGAGCCCAAAAACAAAAGTTACTTGTTTTGTATTCTAAATTGTAAGGACTATTGACATTGGTTTTGGTATTCCAATGAAATGAGTTATCTGAGGTAATACTCATTTTTCCAAATATGTCTGTGTAAAAAAAACATTTCAATTGGGCAGAAACCTGCCCAATTGAAAATATAAGAATTGCTGTTATAACTACATTTTTGGTTTTCATAATTAATCTGAAATATGAACATAATCAGTAAAAAATATCGTGTAAGGATTGGGATATGATGGTATTGACGAATTCTCGCAACGATACCTTACCTTATAATCATAACTTTTAAGAGCTTTTACCCCATTATAAAACCTGTAAGTTTGCGTTTTAGTATTACCGTTCGTAGTATGGTTTACTGATATCCATGGATGTGAGTAATCGCTCACTGATGAGCCGCAACGCACACTATAGTCACAATTGTCTAATTGAAACCAATAATTTAGTTCTCCATTTTGAACGGACTGAAATTGACCAATTGATTTTAAGACAAAGTAAATACCTAGTGCTTGATATTTACTTACTAATACCATTTGAAATCCGTTTGTTGGAGAAACTGTTACAGTATTAGAGGTTGCGCTCTTATGTTTTGCCCACCTATCAGAACAAAATATTCCTCTCTGTGCAGAAGGTAAACCGTTTTCAACTAGTTTTATAACTTCATCTTCAGTACTGTAAACTAATATGTTTGGATTCGATTCTTTTTTATCTATTAAGTCTTGATAATCTGAAATATTTTTTTCGGCTAATACATAAACTTTTTCATTATTAACATCAATCTTATATAGAAATTTACCAATCTTCAATGTCAAGTCCTCATTAAGCATCGAAGCTAAAAAATCATCACCAATTTCATCTTTTACATTAGGGTTATTATCAATCATTGATTGATATGATTTTAGGTCCATGCTTTTAAGAGTTGAAATGAAACCCTCAATAAATTCCGGTTCAGTACTAGAAAGTATTGATTCATATGCTTCAGACGATTCGAAGATTAGCAATTTTTTATCTGTTGCAATGTGATACCTTTCGTCAAACACAACAGGTTGACTTTGTTGGGTATTTACTTCTTTTACTTGTTGCAGTTTTTCTTTAGTGCAACCTACAATTGAAATTCCTACTATGGTAAGGAATAAGCCACCGTAAATGATTTTTTTCATTTTGTAAAATGTTAAATTTTGCCTTACTTCTTTTTTTGGAGTGTTCAGGTCATTTTTTTCTCCATTTATTTTGTTTCTTTTTTGTATTTCAGTTCCAAATTATAGCACTGTCCTGTCGAACAGTTACACATAACGGTTTGCAAATTGGCGAGGGAGCGGAATTTAAGCACAGAAGTTGAATAGAATTACAATCGTTAATCTTTGCACATAAGTTCAATCGAAGCCGTTTCCCCGCTCTCTTGCCAATTTGTTTGTTATAGCCAGTGGTTATTGTTTCTTAATTTCTACTCGCCTGTTTTTGGCTTTCCCTTCATCTGTTAAATTGTCTGCTATTGGTCTGTCTTGTCCATAACCTACAGTTTTCATTCTATCACCAGAAATTCCTTTGTTAACCAAAGTGTTTTTAATACTTAATGCTCTCTGTTCAGAAAGTGCTTTATTTGAAGCTTGACTCCCAACATTGTCGGTATGTCCTTCTATAATCACACTTAAAGAAGGATTTTCGTTTAACATCCTATACAGTTCATCAATAATATTTTGTGATTCTGACTTTATAGAGGATTTTCCTGCTTCAAAGTTGATGTATAATGTCAGCGGACTACCTGAATTGATTTTGTCAAACATTGCGCTAGCTTCAATTTCTTGTTTCATTCCTTCTTTTGTTAGCAGTACGAAAGTGAATTCATCAACAGGATTGTTTAAAAGATCGTAAATCCCCAACCAATATTCATTCCCACCTTTTTGAAAGTGAAATGTTGCTCCAGTCCAACCACCATCACTTGCTGTTTTACTATAAACCTTCTTTCCGCCCATTTTAAGAATAGCATTTTCATAGTTTTTCACAACTTGAAAAATGCTGGGTAATTCCGGTCCGTAAGGAATTGTTGATGAGTAAAGCATTTTTGTAACTTTTCCTTCTAATGTTTGTGTTTTGTCTTGTCCAATTGTAAAAGCATACTCATCATAATTTTCCTGACAGTCAGCAAGGTAAAATTTTTCAAGTCGATTGAAAAATGGATGGTCTTTACAATTTTCTTTATCAATGTAATCTTGTGCTTGTAGCAACCCATTTGTAGCAAAAAAAATTGTTGCTAAAAAAATTGATTTTAATAATTTCCTTTTCATACGTTTTTATTTTTATTAGTGTTTAAATTTTGGTCGGACATTCGTCTTGTGATCGGTCGCTCTACCATTGGCTATAACGGGCTCGCGGATTTGCGAAGTTCCGAAGGCGGGGAATTTTAGCACAAAAGCTCAATCGAAGAACGAATGTTGAACTTTGCACAAATGCCCAATCGAAGCCGTTCAGCCCCGCTTTTGGCAATACCTTGTTGAACTAAACCTTCGGTAGCCACAAACAAAACAAAAATACACATATATCTCGTATAAGCAAACTCACTTTAAATAAAAAATATTATGAGTTTACAAAAAAAGCGATACAATACCATTGTATCACAAGCCAAACAAAACGTGATAGGCTTTTCATCGGCCTATCAAAAATTTTTAGAACGTGTAA
>JADLER010000190.1 GCA_020846025.1 Bacteroidia bacterium
ATATTGCTCACCCAATTCTCTTGGAGGCAATATTAGAAATGGACAAAAAGAAGTTAAGCTATTTGGAGATTATTTTCAAGTGAATGCTGACGTTGAAATAATTGATTCGTACAGTGCACATGCCGATTACAATGAATTAATAAAGTTTCTGTCTTGCCAGGATGTGCGATTGGTAAAGAAAGTGTTTTTAGTTCATGGTGAGCCTGATGCTAAACTTTCTTTTAAAGAAAAATTAATTGCTAATGGATTTCAAAATGTGATTATTCCTCAAAAAGGAGATGTATATGAATTGTAACTACTGATAGGTGTAACTATTCTTTAGTAAGTAAGTATGCGTTTTTTTATTCAAAAAATTAATTTGAATGGTTTTTGAAATTGAACAATTTCCTTCAAAAGTTGTATTAAATAAAGTATCTATATAGCAATGAGCATACTTCATACCTGGAATATATCTTAATTGATAAAGCTTGTCATATTTTGTTTTCACAAGTTGCCCATTAAAAATGTAACATGTAATGTTTTGTTTACTACTATCGGGTAGTTGTAGGAAAAATAGGTCAGATTTATCTTTTATAATAGTATCGTTTTTTTTACCTGATTGAAAGAACAGAAATTGATTGTCTTCTTTTACAATTTTAATTTGAGTTTGGCTTTTTAAGATAAAAGTGTTTATTACTAAAACTATAAAAACAACTTGTTTCATTGTAATGCTCAATTTTTATTGGAGATTAGATGTAATGACTATTCTTCATTCATTACTCTTCAATTGCATCTTGTATCTTCTCCATCTTACTTTCGCTATAACTTCCTGAAACTAACTCAACAATTTTTCCATTTACATCTAAAACGTAAAAATAAGGTAGATCGTCATTGCTTGGTTTTAGTTGTGTTTTTAAAAGTTTGATGTCTGTGTCGCAATCAATAACGTTTCCCCACAATTCTTTTTGTGTGGCTGCTTTAAAATCTGCAGCAGCCTTCTTAAATCCACTAATTAAAGGGACAAAATAGTAGTTTACATCAAAATAATTGGCTACATCAAAATAATCGGTTCCTTTGGCTTTAGCAACAAATACATCATACATTGGCTGAATCCATGTTTTTAAATCATTTTCTGCACTACGTTTGTAACAGATCCCTACAATGGTATATTTTTTAGTGTTAGATAGTGGTAGAGTTATTGATTTTTCGTCGAGTGTATGGCCACTCATTTTCGGAAAGCTAGATTTTATTTGGGCATTCATACTTACTGTATATGTTATAAGTAATGAAATTATTATTTTTTCAATCATCGTATTAATTTTTTATAAACCTCCTAACATACAAATATGATCATATTCTGCATGTTTAACTGCACTTACAGATAGACGTTGCAATTTTATTAACTGCATCTCCTTTAATAGTTTATCTGATTTTATTTGTGTAAGAGTAACAGGTGTTTTTAATGATTTAAAAGGAGAAAAATCTACTGCTACCCAAGCTGTTTCTGTAGTAGTAGGATCTTGATAAGCTTCTTTCACCACTTTAGCTATTCCTACGATACAAAGACCTTCATTACTATGATAAAATAAAGCTAAATCTCCTTTTTTCATAGCTTTTAAATTGTTTCTTGCGGCATAGTTTCTTACGCCGTCCCAAAAAGTAATTTTGTCTTTTTTAAATTGTTCCCAACTGTATTTAAAAGGTTCAGATTTTATTAACCAATAATTCATTTTGTTGTATAGTTTTTTTTAAAGTTATGGTTATTTCATTTAGTTATGGTTAGTGAATTTAGTTATTTATAGTTTTTTATCAAAAGTATTTTTTTATCATCATTAATTTTAATGAAATATGTGTGAAATATTGTAGTAATTGTTAGCTTTGTTTTGAATTTAAAATTTAGTTATTTATGGCACATCTTTCTGATAGAGTGAATCTAATTTCTGAATCTCAAACAATTGCGATGGCTCGCAAAAGTCGCGAACTTAAAGCGCAAGGTGTAGATATTATTAGTTTAAGTCTTGGTGAGCCTGATTTTTCAACACCACAGGTTGTTAAAGACGCAGCCATAAAGGCAATTCAGGAGAATTTTAGTTACTATACTCATGTGAGTGGATACTTGGAATTAAGAGAGGCGATTGCTAAAAAATTTAAGCGTGATAATCAATTAACATATACTCCAGATGAGATAGTTGTTTCAACAGGAGCGAAGCAGAGTATTGCTAATGCTGTATTATGTCTTATTAATCCTGGTGATGAGGTTATTATTCCTGCTCCCTTTTGGGTGAGTTATCTCGAAATTCTAAAATTAGCAGGAGGAGTACCCGTTATTATTGATACTACTATTGATAATGATTTTAAAATTACAGCAGATCAGTTAAAAAATCACATCACTCCAAAAACAAGAATGATGATGTTTAGCACGCCTTGTAACCCAACTGGTTCTGTATACAGTAAAGCTGAACTAAGATCTATTGCCGATGTGGTGAAAGGATATCCTGAATTATATATCATGAGTGATGAAATTTATGAGCATATTAATTTTGTGGGAGGACATGAAAGCATGGCTCAATTTGATGATATAAAAGATAGGGTTGTTACTATTAATGGTGTTTCTAAAGGTTTTGCAATGACGGGTTGGCGTGGTGGAATTATGGCTGCTCCGAAATGGATTGCTCAAGCTTGTGATAAAATGCAAGGTCAATTTACATCTGGAACATGTAGCATTACTCAAAAAGCAATGCATGCAGCCATGGATTTACCCGCTGAAGCTACATATTATATGCGCGACGCTTTTTTAAAACGACGAGATTTGGTTTTGAATTTAATGAAAGACATTCCAGGATTTAAAACCAATATTCCTCAAGGTGCCTTTTATGTATATCCTGAAGTTTCAGCATTATTTGGTAAATCATATAATGAATATACAATAAACAATGCCACTGATTTATCGATGTATTTATTGGATGTTGCTCATGTAGCACTTGTTCCTGGTGCTGCTTTTGGAGATGATAAGTATATTCGCTTTTCATACGCTACCTCAGAAGACAAACTTACCGAAGCTTGTAAACGCATAAAACAAGCCGTTGAATATTTAAAGTAAATTTAAGTCGTAACTATTTGATTGTTAGTTTTTTGTAATATTTTATAAGATAATATTATAACTATACTTATAAAAACATCGAATAATATTATAATTATACTTATAAAAATATCGAATAATTTTGTAAATATGATTATAAATTCATAATTTTGTGGTATGGAAGATATTGTAAGATATGCACATCCAAAATTATTAGCGCATCTTCAAGCACCTGAAATTACTTTGCTTACAGGCTCAAGGCAAGTCGGTAAAACAACTCTAATGCGTCAATTACAACAAAAATTACAAGCAAAAAATAGCCCTTTTTATCATTTTAATTTAGAACACGATAAATACTTATCTGCTTTTAATGAAAATCCTGAAAATATTTTCGATTTTGTTCCAAAGCAAAAGGGAAAAAAGTGTACTGTGTTTATAGATGAAATTCAATACTTAAACAAACCAAGTAATTTTTTGAAGTTGTTATATGATGAGTACAAAGATGTTGTAAAATTGGTGGTAACGGGCAGTTCGGCATTTTATATAGATACAAAATTTAAAGACTCTTTAGCTGGTAGAAAACGCTTGTTTCATATTAAGCCAATTTCGTTTGCTGAGTTTGTGAATTATAAGAAAGGAAAAAATTATGCAGAATATCTGAGTAAAGGGATTCAGGCTAAAACTGCTATACCATTTTTAATTGCTAGTGAATTAGAAGAGTTGTATGATGAGTATTTAGTATTTGGAGGTTATCCAGCTGTAGTTAAAGCAAAAACCGACGTTGAAAAAATGGATATTCTCTTTGAGATTACCACGTCTTATGTGCAAAAAGATTTATTTGATAGTGGAATACGTAAAACAGGAGAATTTAGAACCATGTTTGAGTTATTAGCCGCACAATGTTGTGGGCAACTCAATACGAATGAAGTATCTAAAATCGTAAAGTCGGCCATACCAACTATAAATAATTTCTTGTATCTATTAGAAAAATCGTTTCATATTAAATTAGTACGACCTTTTTATAATAACTACAAAAAGGAATTAGTAAAAATGCCAAAATTATATTTTCAAGATAATGGATTTAGAAACGCATTAATTAATAATTTTCAACGATTAAAAACAAGAGATGATAGAGGGTTACTCTTGGAAAATCAAGCCTTACAGCAATTGTTATATCATTACAATGAGTATGATATAAAGTATTGGCGAACAACGGATCAAAATGAGATTGATTTTGTATTAAAAGATAAAAAAGCACTGGAAATTAAGTTCAAACAGGATGATTATAAAGTTTCGAAATATAAAATATTTAATGAAATTTATAACGATTATCACTTAAATTGTGCTTCATTTAAAAAAGAAAAGAATAAATTAGCTGTGTGGGAAATTTAATATTAAGTGTATAATAATATGGCAACTCAAAAAAATATTACAGTTGTAGGAGCTGGATTAGTAGGCTCATTAGTATCAATTTATTTAGCTAAGAGAGGACATAAAGTTCAAGTTTTTGAGCGTCGCCCTGATATGAGGAAAGAAAGTATCATTGCTGGGCGTTCAATTAATTTAGCATTAAGTGACAGAGGATGGCGTGGTTTAGAAGGTGTAGGCATTGCTGATGAGATAAAGAAAATTGCAATCCCAATGTACGGTAGAGCCATACATTTAAAAGATGGATCTTCAACTTATCAACCTTATGGTAAGGACTCACAAGCTATATATTCGGTTTCTCGTGGAGGAATTAATATGAAGTTGATGGATTTAGCTGAACAACAACCCAATGTGTCAATCCATTTTAGTGAAAGATGTGATAAAGTAGATAGAAAAAACAATACTGTTACGTTTTATAATACTGTTAAAGAAACAGAACAACAAATTAAAAGCGATTTGGTTTTTGGTGCAGATGGCGCATTTAGTGCAGTACGTACTAATATACAGTTGCATTCAGATAGATTTGACTACCAACAATTTTATATTGATTGTGGGTATAAGGAATTAGTTATTCCGCCGGGTAAAAATGGTGAACATTTAATAGAGAAAAATTGCTTACATATTTGGCCTCGTGGTAGCTTTATGATGATTGCACTTCCAAATATGGATGGTAGTTTTACCTGTACTTTGTTTTTTCAAATGGATGGACCTTTGTCTTTTAATTCTATTAAAACAGATGCAGATGTAATGCAGTTCTTTAAAGAACAATTTCCAGACGCTATTCCATTAATGCCTACATTATTAAATGATTGGAAAACTAATCCTACATCTAGCTTAGTAACTGTAAAATGTAAGCCGTGGGTTTTTGATGATAGAATCACTTTAATAGGTGATGCGGCTCATGCTATCGTGCCATTCTTTGGTCAAGGAATGAATTGTGGTTTTGAAGATTGTGTGGTACTTAATCAATTAATTGATAAACATGGCGATGTTAATGCTGCATGTTTGCATGAATACGAAACATTACGAAAGCCAGATGGTGATGCAATTGCAGATTTAGCTATTGCTAATTTTATTGAGATGCGCGATAAAACTGCTGATAAAACGTTTTTATTGCAAAAGAAGATTGAAGCACATTTTAATACTAAATACCCCGATAAGTGGATTCCATTATACAGTATGGTAACTTATTCGCCTGATATCAGATATAGCGAAGCTTTGTTAAATGGTATTAAACAACAAGCTATTATGGATAAAATAATGCTGATGCCTAATATTGAAAATAAATGGGATAGCGAAGAAGTAGAAAAAGCTATCTTAAATTTATTATAATTTTTATTTTACAAGTTCATTAATTCAATAGTGCCCATGTTTAATTTTATTAAACATGGGCACTATTCTTGTTGATAAATGCAACTCATATCAATCTCTTAAAAAGTTATATTTGATAAAATATAACTTTAAAAAATGAGATTGATATGACAGAGAACGCCTTATTTTTAAGAATTGCGAATGATTTAAAAATTGACTTAAAACAAGTAAAAGCAACAGTTGAATTATTAGATGAAGGTGCCACTGTACCTTTTATATCTCGATACAGAAAAGAGGTAACAGGCAGTTTAGATGAAGTCCAAGTAATTACGATAAAAAATGATATTGAACGCCTACGTCAAATAGAACAACGTAGAGAAAGTATTTTAAAATCTATTGAAGGACAAGGCAAACTTACACCTGAATTAAAAGATAAAATAATAGCTGCCGAATCGCTATCTGCATTAGAGGATTTGTACTTACCTTATAAACCAAAACGTCGTACAAAGGCAACAGCGGCTAGAGAAAAAGGACTAGAGCCATTAGCAAATTTAATCTTAGAGCAAACCACAGCCGAGCTGTTTCCCGAAGCAATTAAGTATGTTAATAAAGAATTAGGGGTAGAACATCCTGAAGATGCTCTACAAGGTGCAAGAGATATAATTTCCGAAATAATTAGCGAAGATGCTATTGTGCGTGAAGGAATGAGAACAATTTTTAAAAAATCGGCAATTATTCGTTCAAAAGTAATTAGAGGTAAAGAAGATGAAGGACAGAAATTCGAAGATTATTTTGAATGGGAAGAACCCTTGGCATCGTGTCCAAGCCATCGTATGTTGGCTATGCGCAGGGGCGAAAAAGAAGATGTATTGATTTTAGATATTATCATTGATGATGAAATAGCACATGAATTAATTAAAAAACAATTTATAAAATCAAGGAATGAGTGTGCAGAACAAATTCAAATGGCTATTCAAGATGGTTATAAACGTTTGTTACAACCGAGTATAGAAGCTGAGATGAGGGTGCAAACAAAACAATTAGCCGATGAAAAAGCTATTCAAGTTTTTGCTGATAATTTAAGGGAATTATTATTAGCATCTCCATTAGGTCAAAAAACCATCTTAGCGCTCGATCCCGGATTTAGAACAGGATGTAAAGTAGTTGCATTAGATGCTCAAGGAAAATTATTAGAAGAAACTGTTATTTATCCACACGAACCTCAACGTCGAGTGGTTGAATCTCAACATGTAGTTATGGCTATGTGTGCTAAACACAATATCGAAGCTATTGCCATTGGTAATGGTACTGCCTCTCGTGAAACAGAGCAATTTATAAGGAGTATTGATGTGTTACCCAAATCAATCCCAGTAATTGTGGTGAGTGAAGCAGGCGCTTCTGTGTACTCTGCGTCTGAAGTAGCTCGTGAGGAATTTCCTGATTATGATTTAACAGTGCGTGGGGCTGTATCTATTGGACGGCGCTTGGCTGATCCATTAGCTGAATTAGTAAAAATTGATCCAAAATCTATTGGAGTGGGACAGTATCAACACGATGTTGATCAGGTAGCTTTAAAAAATAAATTAGATGAAGTGGTTATGAGTTGTGTAAATGGAGTAGGTGTGGAGCTTAATACTGCTTCAAAGCAGTTGTTATCTTATGTTTCAGGTATTGGTGATACTTTAGCTAAAAATATTGTTGATTACAGAAATGAGAATGGCGCTTTTAAATCGCGTAAAGACTTATTAAAAGTAAGCAGAATGGGCGATAAGGTGTTTGAACAATGTTCTGGATTTTTAAGAATACATGATGGGATTCATCCATTAGATAAAAGTGCAGTTCACCCTGAGTCCTATCATATCGTTGAAAAAATGGCTGCTGATTTGCAATGTAGTATTGATGATTTAATTAATGAAAAAGACCTTCGTAAGAGAATTAATTTATCAACTTATGTAACAGAAAAAATTGGATTGCCTACGCTTAAGGATATTTTAAATGAGCTAGAAAAACCAGGGCGCGATCCTCGAAAATCTTTTGAGGTATTTAGTTTTGACGAAAACGTTCATAGCATTGAAGATTTAAGAGAAGGTATGCGCCTACCAGGCATTGTAACTAATGTTACAAACTTTGGGGCTTTTGTAGATGTGGGGGTACACCAAGATGGACTGGTACATATTTCGCAATTGAGTGATACTTTTGTTGATGATCCTAACCAAATTGTAAAGGTAGGGCAGAAAGTTTGGGTGCATGTTACTGAATGTGATGTGAAACGCAAACGAATTGCTTTATCTATGAAAGGCGAAGGAATGATTAAAAAATCTACGCCTAAAAATGAAGATGCCATTGCATATGACCCAAATGATATGAAATCAGCATTAGCTGCATTAAAAGGAAAGTTCGGGAAGTAAGTTGTGTTTATAACATTTATTCGCTTTTAATATTTTTTAAGACAATAAATTTCGGATACCTTCGTAAGTAACTAAAACATTGAGTTATGGAAAAAATAACCATTCTTTGGGCTGATGATGAGATAGATTTATTAAAGCCTCATATTTTATTTTTAAATGGAAAAGGATACGAGCTAATAACTGCATTAAGTGGTGATGAGGCTATTGATATCGTTAAAGATAATAATGGTATTTCTGTTGTATTGTTAGATGAAAATATGCCCGGACTTACAGGGTTAGAGACGCTTACAAAAATTAAGCAATTGAAACCCGAATTGCCAGTTATCATGATTACCAAAAGCGAAGAAGAGTATATTATGGAAGACGCCATTGGGAGCAAAATAGCTGATTATTTAATTAAACCCGTAAATCCTAATCAAATATTATTATCTCTTAAAAAAACCTTAGATAATAAACGTTTAATTTCTGAGAAGACAAATACAGAATACCGAAAGGTGTTTGCAGAAATTGGTATGACACTTTCTGATCAATTAACTTGGCAAGAATGGCAAGATGTATTTAAAAAAATTGTGTATTGGGAAACTGAAATTGATAGAAATCAAGATAAAGGAATGCTTGATGTATTGCGAATGCAAAAGGCTGATGCAAACCTACAGTTTTTTAAATTTATTGAAAAGAAGTACATTAATTGGCTAAATGGAAATGATAAAGATGCTCCAACAATGAGCCATACGTTATTAAAAAATAAATTTATTCCTCAGTTAGATGATAATCCTTGTACGTTTTTATTAGTTATAGATAATTTACGATTTGATCAATGGCGTACCATTCAACCAGTTATTCAAGATTATTTTAAAATAGATAATGAAGAGTTGTTTTTTAGCATATTACCTTCTGCTACTCAGTATGCACGTAATGCCTTATTTTCAGGCTTGTTGCCGAGTGAAATGGAAAAACGTTATCCAGAGTGGTGGAAAAATGATGAAGATGAAGGAGGAAAAAATTTATTTGAAGCAGAATTCTTAAATGCCCAATTGAAACGGTTGGGTAAAGATGTGAAAATGAGTTATAATAAAATCACCAATTTTGCAGCTGGTAAGAAGTTAGCAGAGAATATGAGTAATTTATTAAACAATAAACTCAATGTAATTGTCTACAACTTTGTTGATATGTTAAGTCATTCGCGTACTGAATCGGAAATGATACGTGAATTAGCGGATGATGAACCTGCATACAGAAGTTTAACTTTATCTTGGTTTGAACACTCGCCCTTATTGGATATGATAAAGTTTATAGCCGCCAAAAAATGTAAATTAGTTATTACAACTGATCATGGAACTGTTCATGTAAAAGAACCAACCAAGGTTGTAGGTGATAAAACAGTGAATACTAATTTAAGATATAAACAAGGAAAAGCCTTAGATTATAACCCAAAAGAAGTATTTGAAATTAAAAACCCTGCTGATGCGTTTTTACCAAAACAAAATGTCAGTACACGTTATATTTTTGCTAAAGAAGATAAGTTTTTTGCCTATCCTAATAATTTTAATCACTACGTACAATATTACAAAAATACGTTTCAGCATGGAGGAGTAAGTATGGAAGAAATGATAATTCCTTATATTACTTTATCGGCTAAGTAAACGAATTTTTCAAAAATTGAAATGTAAAACCAAATAAATGACTAGCTCCTTTTGTTAATTGCTTGTACTGTTTTGTTGAAAAACAAACTAAATATTAACTTCTCACTTTATTATATTTGAGTAATGGCAATTTTAGAAGATAATGATACTGAAAAGTTATTTTACTCTATTGGTGAGGTAGCAGAGATGTTTGATGTAAATACCTCATTAATTCGATTTTGGGAAAAAGAATTTGATGTGATTTCACCCTCTAAAAACAAGAAAGGAAATCGCTTATTTACCAAAAAAGACATTGAGAATTTTAAATTAATTTTTCATTACGTTAAAGAAAAAGGTTACACCTTACAAGGTGCTAAAGATAAACTAAAAGGTGGTGGAAAGGATGCTGATACCATAAAGGTTGAAGTAATAGAGAAATTAAAGGGGATTAAAAATCAACTTTTAAGAATGAAAGATTCTTTATAGTAAGCCACTGATATAAATAAAATTATTTCCTTTCAATTTAGTGTATTTCCTTAATTTTACAACATGGTATTAGACAGAGTAAAAGCTCCCGAATTTAAAACAATACATCATATTGATGTTCAACAGGCTAAATTACAAAAATTAGATAATGGTATTGAACTGTATTGTATCGATGCAGGATCACAAGAGTTAACTAAGATTGAGTTTTTGTTTAAGGCAGGAATGTATTATCAAAATCAACCATTATTGGCATCAGCAACAAATAACTTGTTAGAAACAGGAACTACCAATTATACGGCTAATCAATTATCGGATAATATTGATTTTTTAGGATCTTTTTTTGAATGCGCTGTTGAACAAGATTTTTCAATTTTGGCTTTATTTAGCCTAAATAAGTATCTTGATAAAAGTTTGTCATATGTGGAAGATATCATAAAGCACCCTACATTTCCTAAAGATGAGTTTGATATTTATTTGTCTAATAAAAAACAAAAACATTTAGTGAATTCAGAGAAAGTAGGAGTGATAGCTCGTCGCCGATTTGCTGAACTTATTTTTGGTGAGCAACATCCGTATGGGAGAGATGTTAAATCAGTAGATTTTGAGAAACTAAATGTAGAGAAAGTAAAAGCATTTTTTCAGAAATTTTACCATTACCAAAATTGTACGATAGTAGCATCGGGTAAATTGCCTGAAAATATTTTTGAAATTATTAATCAACGATTTGGAAAAGATAATTGGGGAAATGCCTCAAAAATTAATAACCCTGTAGTAACAATAAATACAAACACACAACGTCATCACTTTATTGAAAAGACTGGGGCAGTGCAGTCGGCACTACGTATAGGTAGATTGCTGTTTAATAAAACACATCCCGATTATTTTAAATTTCAGGTACTTAATACCATTTTGGGTGGATACTTTGGTTCTCGTTTAATGACTAATATTCGTGAAGATAAAGGTTATACGTATGGTATAGGAAGTGGTTTAGCTTCATTAGGTCAGGCAGGATATTTTTATATTTCTACTGAGGTGGGGGCAGATGTTACAAAAGATGCCTTAAAAGAAATTTATTTAGAGATTAAACAATTACGTGATGAATTAGTTTCTGAAGATGAACTAGAAACAGTTAGAAATTATATACTTGGTCAGTTTTTACGAAGTGTAGATGGCCCTTATGCTTTGGCTGATAAATTCAAAGCAGTATGGGAATTTGGGTTAGATTATAAATATTTTGACGATTATCTTAAAGCCGTGAAATCTGTTACACCTCAAGAGATAAAAAGATTAGCAAATACCTATTTAAAGGAAGAAGATTTAATTGAATTAGTTGTTGGAAAAAAATAATACAGTGGAAAAAGTATTTATCATAGGGCCTGCATATCCCTTGCGTGGAGGATTAGCCACCTTTGATGAGTTGTTTTGTAAAGCTTTTAACGAGCAAGGTCATACATGCGAAATTATTTCATATAGTTTGCAATATCCTCATTTCTTATTTCCGGGTAGCACACAATATGATACTAGCGGAATTGCTCCAAAGCATATTCAGATACACACACTCATTAATTCGGTAAATCCATTTTCATGGATAAAAACAGCACGTTTTATAAAAAAGCAAAACCCTGATTTTGTGGTATTTAGATTTTGGATTCCATTTATGGGACCAGCTTTAGGAACAATAGCTCGTTTGATAAAAAGAAAGGGTATTAAAGTTCTAGCAATTACTGATAATGTAATTCCGCATGAAAAAAGACCTGGCGATAAGCTATTTGCAAAATATTTTATAAAAAGTTGCGATGCTTATGTAACGATGAGTAAAGCGGTAATGAAGGATTTAGAATTATTTACTAAAACACCACATAAAAAATTCTTATTACACCCACTTTACACCGCATTTGGCGAACGAGTTAATAAAAGTGAGGCACGCCAAAAACTAGGACTACAAGTTCAAGATAAATTAGTGTTGTTTTTTGGATTAATTAGAAAATACAAAGGCCTAGATATGCTTTTAGATGCTTTTAAATATTTGAAAGAAGATAAACATATTAAGCTTATAGTGGCAGGCGAATTTTATGAAGATAAACAGCCATATTTACAAATTGTAGAAGAACACCAATTGCAAGAGCAGATTATATGGCATGATAAGTTTATTGCCAATGAAGAAGTGAAATATTATTTTTCTGCCACCGATTTAGTAGCATTACCTTACCGAAGCGCCACACAAAGTGGTGTTACCCAAGTGTCATTTCAGTTTGAAGTACCTACTTTAGTTACAAATGTGGGAGGATTAGGGGAGATTATTCCTGAGAAAGGAGCTGGTTATGTGGTAGAGCCTAATTCAAAGGCAATTGCAACAGGTATTAACGATTATTTTGTAAATGAGAGAATGTCGGCATTTACGGCTGGTATGATTCAAGAAAAGAAAAAATACGATTGGCGTATTTTTGTAGATAGTGTCATTAATTTATATAAGGATGTAAAATAAAAGAGGTTGCCATTTAGCAACCTCTTTTAATTTTGTTTTTTTATTGAGATTACTCAACAATAAATTTTTTAGTAATTGTTTTTGATTGGCTGTTTAGTTGAATAAAATAAATTCCAGCAGGTATTTTATTTTGAAGGTTAAAGTTTAATGTTGTAACACCAGCTTGAAAGTCTTGATTAATGCTTAATGTTTCAACTTCTTTACCACAAATTGAATAAATTTTAGCACTTACATTCCCTTCAATAGAAGCGTTGAATTGTACAGATAAGTTGTTTTTTACTGGATTTGGAAAAAGTTTAACATTAGAAATTGTTGTGCCTAATTCCGAAATACTAGTTGGACCTGTAACAGTTATCATACCTTTCATACCCATACTAACATGGTTAGTACATACATAATAAATTTCGCCTGCATTTGTTACAGTAAAAGTATAACTGCTAGTTTTAACACCAAATCCTGTACTTAAAGTTGCAGTTCCGTTAGCATTCCATGTTGTTTGGCTAACTTCAGCAGTTGGATGATTAGCATTTGCATTAATTGTAATTACGTCTCCAACGGTTACAGTTAATGAGGCAGGTGAGTAGGTTGTGCCTACCGTAGTAATAGTATAAGACGTTGCTTTAATACTAAACGATAAAAGTGTGAATAAAAGTAACGAGTAGATTTTTTTCATAAATTATTTGTTTTTAAGGGTTTATTTTATCAAAGATAATTTAAATTCCGAGAAGTGCATATGAATTTAACAATTCAAGCATAGGTTTTGTATCCTAAAACGATTGAATTCTAATAAATTTTAACTTTTTAAAACTCTATAGAGCGATATCCTAAAATTTTATAACAACATGTTCTTTTTCTTTATGTTCGGTTCTAAATAATACTAAGCCGAAGTAAAAGAAATCTAAACTTAGAGTAACTTCAGGATTTAATTGTATGTCTTTCCATGCTTTCTGCATCTCGTTACTCCAATTTATGTCATCAAACATCATTATAGTTTGTGGTGTTTTTTTTGTTAATGCTGTTTTAAAATATCGCATAGTTGGTTCATAAGCATGGTTTCCGTCTATATAAATGAAATCAACAGATTCAAGACTTTGTAATAATTTCGGAAATTCAATGTCAAAGTTTCCTTGAATTTGATGAATATTTTTTTGTTTTTGTTTATGAAATAATTGATAAGAGAATTGAAATAAATTTGGGCAGCCTTCAATGGTGTATATAGTTGATTTAGGAACTGATTTAGCTAAATATAAAGTGGTTAATCCTAACGAGGTGCCAAGTTCTATAATTGTCTTAGGTTGATAAGCATTGAGTAAGCGGTATATAAATTCGGCTTGTTTTTGTGTCGCAATGCCATGTTTACTAATGTCAGAAATACGTCTTTTGTTACTGTTTAGTTTTTTTGAACCTGCACCAAAATCAGTGATACCAATATGTGTTTGATTTTGTAATAATTGAGTTCTAACAAGTTGTAATTGTTTAAAATCAGAGAACGGATATTTGTTTTTAATAAGTTCCATATAAAAATTATACAGAAATGGTGAATGTAAATCGTGCTCGTTACAAGCCGTTAATTGATAATTGATATATTTTAGAATAGTACTTAAACTCATGGATGTTTGTTAGAAGGCGTTTGAGATGTACAATAACAAACTGTATGTTTTTCAATTGGTTTTACTTGATAATTTGCCAATGACACTTCTTTCATAAAGAAAATGGCTAAGTCATTAATTTGATTTTCTGGATGATCATGATTCCATTTATTGAGTAGATACTTACAATAAAACGGACGCATGTGATTATTGTTTTTAAAAGTATAAAATTCTTGGAACTTACGCCAGCGGTCGCTCTCAAATTCAGTAACAACAATCTTAGGTTTTTGAAATGTTACTGGTTTTCCTTGATGTTTTATGTCAATATGTTTTTGATCTTTTGTTAAGGCACTATATACAAACCAGCCGTCATCTTTTAAGATGGATGGAGCAAACATACTCCAGTTTTGCTCTAGTCGTAGGACTGTAAAATATCCAATTATCTTTTCATGTATTATATAGGGAAATGAATTAATATTTGAAAGATTCATAACTAAACAAAATGAGCAAAGGCAAGTTACAAAAAACCGCTCTATATATTGATAAATAGTACGTGTCTTAGAAATAGTGTAATTGGTTTTATGAATAAAGATTGTCTTGTTTTGATACCATTTTTTTTCAAAGTTATTCATACAATGTTCAGGAATCATACCAATTAACGAAGTTATGACAATGATATAAAATAAACCAACATATAATGTACTTCCAATTCCAATAAATAAAATAATAGTCAATATCATACCAACGAGCCTCATACTTGCAGGTACAAATGGCGATAGAATAAGAATAGGTGAAATAATTTCTACATAATATACTACATGAGTTAATAGGTTAAGCAGTTTAGGATAGGGGTAAATTAGAGTGCCAAGCGGTAAGCGAATTTGATCGAGGCTTAATGCATAATATAATGCTGTTCCATCTTGATGCCATTCTGATGAGGTTTTAAGCATGGCAGAAAAAAATAGCATACTACATGGAAGAAGAATATACGCTACATTTTGAATACTAAAATAAGTGTTAGGATAATGAGAGTGTTTTTTTATAGAATATCGTTCTCCCCAAGGTAAGAAAATTCCCCAAAACAATAATATGCGTAATAAATCATCACCACTTTGCGAAATATATGGATTGCGTGTTTGCAACGATATAAGAAATAAC
>JADLER010000191.1 GCA_020846025.1 Bacteroidia bacterium
GAGCGAAATTAGCGAAGCAGAAATGTTAGAAGCAATTAAGTTTGCTCATGATGCTATTAAAGTACAAATAAAAGCCATTAAAGAATTTGTTGCAAAGGTTGGTCCTAAAGCCAAACGTGAATACTGTCACGAAACACATGATTTAGAGCTTAAGGCAGCTGTTGCTAAAGCTACTTACGATAAAGTGTATGCCGTTGCTAAAACTGGTAATCCTAATAAAAATGAGCGTAAAGAAGCTTTTAAAGCAATATTAACCGAGTATAAAGCAACTTTTAGTGAAGAAGAATTAAAAGAGAAAGAAGGGTTAATTAATACTTATTACCACGGTGTTGAATACGATGCGGTTCGTCAAGCAACATTAGACACTCAATCTCGATTAGATGGACGTAAAACCACTCAAATTCGCCCAATATGGAGCGAAGTAAGTTATTTACCTGGTGCACATGGCTCTGCTATTTTCCAACGTGGTGAAACTCAGTCATTAACATCGGTTACTTTAGGTACTAGTAAAGATGCGCAATTAATAGATGGGGCATTTTATAAAGGAGAAACTAAATTTATACTTCATTATAATTTCCCAGGTTTCTCAACAGGTGAGGCTAAACCAAATAGAGGTCCTGGAAGACGTGAAGTTGGACATGGTAACTTGGCATTACGTGCTTTATCAAAAGTTGTTCCTACTGATACGCCATACACCATTCGTGTTGTATCAGATATTTTAGAATCTAATGGTTCTTCATCTATGGCTACGGTGTGTGCTGGTACATTAGCATTAATGGATGCCGGTATAAAAATTGCCAAGCCCGTTACCGGTATTGCAATGGGTTTAATTACTTCTGCCGATAATAAGAGCTATGCTATCTTATCCGATATCTTAGGAGATGAAGATCATTTAGGTGATATGGATTTTAAAGTGTGTGGAACAAAAGATGGTATTACGGCTGTTCAAATGGACTTAAAAGTAAATGGCTTACCTTATGAGGTAATGGAAAAAGCCTTATTGCAAGCCAAAGAAGGTCGTTTACACATTATGGGTGAAATTCTAAAAACCATTGATGCACCACGCGAGGAGTATAAGGAAAGTGTACCACGTTTTGAAACTATGACTATTCCAGGTGAATTTATAGGTGCGGTAATTGGTCCAGGTGGAAAAGTAATACAAGATATTCAAAAGAAAACAAATGCTACTATCAGTATTACCGAAGTTGATAACACAGGTCAAATTGAGATTTTTGCTGAAAAATTAGAAGATTTAAAAGCAGCTAAAGCTCGTATTAAAGCCATCGTAGCAATTCCTGAAGTAGGCGAGGTATATGAAGCTAAAGTAAAATCCATTATGCCTTATGGTGCATTTGTAGAGTTTATGCCAGGCAAAGAAGGATTATTACACATTAGCGAGTACGACTGGAAACGCTTAGAATCTTTAAATGGTTTGGTAAAAGAAGGTGATATGTTAAATGTAAAATACATTGGAACAGATCCTAAAAATGGTAAAGCTAAATTATCGCGTAAAGCTACTTTACCTAAACCAGAAACAGCAGAAGCAAACAATAATTCTTCTACAGACAAATAAACATTTTCAGTATTATGCCCAATAAACAAGGCTGACCATTTGGTCAGCCTTGTTTTGTATAGTATTGTTTGATATGAATTAAACGGTTAAAATTTCTTTTTCTTTTTGTTCTAAATGCTTGTCGCATTTTGTTGAATATTCATCTATGATACCTTGTACCTTTGCTTCTCCAGCTTTTGCTTCATCTTCAGGTGTACCTGATTTTTGTAAAGCTTTAATTTTGTCAATAGCTTCTTTTCTAATATTTCTTAATCCTACCTTAGCATCTTCTCCAGCTGATTTAGCCGTTTTTACTAAATCTTTTCTTCTTTCTTCAGTTAAAGGTGGCACAATAATACGAATAATAACACCATCGTTTTGTGGATTAAAGCCTAAGTTAGCAGCTTGAATGGCTTTTTCTATTGGTGTAAGCATTGTTTTTTCCCAGGGCTGAATGACAATTGTTCTTGAATCCTGTGTATTAACGCTAGCTACATTACTTAAAGGTGCTTTTGAACCGTAGTAATCTACTAATACAGCATCAAGCATAGCAGGGTTTGCTTTTCCTGCACGAATTTTTGCTAATTCTACTTCTAAATGTGCAATGGTTTTATCCATTTGTGATTTAGCGCTGTCTAAAATTGTTTTTATATCACTCATAAACTTAATTTTTTTGCAAAGTTAATTGTATTATCAAATATTGAAAATTTTAAATCATAATTTAAACGGCAACATCAGCCTTAATATGCGGATGTGGATTATAATTTTCTAATTCAAAATCTTCGTATTTAAAATCAAAAATAGACGTTACGTTTTTATTTATTTTAAGTGTTGGTAAAGTTCTACAATCACGTGTTAATTGGAGTTGAGCTTGTTCGATATGGTTTGAATATAAATGTGCATCGCCCAAAGTGTGTACAAATTCACCAGGTTGTAAGTTGCATACTTGTGCCACCATCATGGTTAAAATGGCATAACTTGCAATATTAAATGGAACGCCTAAAAAGATATCAGCACTACGTTGATATAATTGACAACTTAATTTACCATCTGCTACATAAAACTGAAAAAATGCGTGACAAGGAGGTAATTTCATGTTATTAATATCGGCAACATTCCATGCACTTACAATTAATCGGCGCGAATCGGGTGTTTTTTTAATCATCTCAACTACCTGTGAAATTTGGTCGATGTGTTTTCCGTCTGGAGTAGGCCATGAGCGCCATTGTGAACCATAAACAGGGCCTAAATTCCCATTTTCATCTGCCCATTCGTCCCATATTCTAACACCATTTTCTTTTAGATACTTAATATTCGTATCGCCTTTTAAAAACCATAATAATTCATGTATAATGGATTTGGTGTGTAATTTTTTTGTAGTAAGCAATGGAAAACCTTCTTGCAAATTAAAGCGCATTTGATAGCCAAATACACTTGTTGTTCCTGTGCCGGTTCGATCTTCTTTTTTAGTACCATTTGCCAAAACATGGCGCATTAAATCGTGATATTGTTTCATCAGTTATTA
>JADLER010000192.1 GCA_020846025.1 Bacteroidia bacterium
AAGATAGCAACACTATTGGTAAAATTAACATGGAAAACATGACCTCCTGTCTCAATTTCAAAACCAACAGCCAAAGGATTGTAATAGCCCATTGGATTATTAGTTTGAAACTCAGAGAAATTATAAAAATAATCAGCTACAATAGCAACACGTTTGGTTAATTTAATTCGTCCACCAATACCTAAAGAGAATAACTCATTGGTATCTTCTTTTCCATTACTTGTGTTCACTTGACGTTTAATAAAATTGCGATGTACAAATGAAGGAATTAGTTGTAAAGAGAACCAGTTATTAAATTTACGAGCAATTAGTAACTGACTACAATATTGAAAACGATGTGCCTCATTAGTTTTAGGACGAACCATACCAGCATATAAATTATCTGTTTTCATAGAAGTGTAACCTAAATCGCCATAAAAGCATAAGGATAAAGGAATTTTATTGTCCTCTGTTTGGGTTAAAAAGCGCCATTTTACATTTCCGTCATACATCTCACGATATTTGCTTCTTCCAATACCTATGGTTAGTTTATCAGTAATGCCATAATCAAAAGATAATCGAATGTCAGAAGCATTGTCTATACCAAAGTAATTATGAGCAGCATCATTTAATGGATTACTTAATGTAGAATTATAGATGTTACCAAAACGATGTGTAATTCTAAAATCTAGGTTGTTTTTCTTTACAGTCTCTATTGTTTGGGCACTTACAATTTTTGTAGTTTTAAATGTGGCGTAAACTGGTTTTGAAGGTTCTTTTTTATTTGGATCTTTCACCAATTCTAGTAAATCATCCTGAGCGAATGATGTGATAGAAATGGCAAGGGCAAATCCTAAAGCAATAATTTTTTTCATAATTTATTTTTTTACAAATGGTTCGAGAATAGCATTTACTTTTACATCTACAACTTCGGCAATATTTTGCACATACAACGATGGAACTTGAATTTTATAATCGGCAATTTTTATTTTAAATTCAGAGATTACGGTAATTTCAGAGCCTTTTACTTTTATGGTGCCATTAGCTTGAATTTCTTTGGTAACTCCATGTAAATCTAATGTCCCTTTAACGGTAGCAGGATATTCACCATCTTTAGAGAAATCTATAGTTTCATTTATCTTACCTTTAAAAATACAAGTAGGATATTTGGTAGATTCAACATAATTTTCATTAAAATGTTCTTCCATTAATGGTTTTGGGAATTTAAAACTTATCATGGGTACAGCAAATTGTATATCATTAGTAGTAGTCCTTAACACTGCTGTTACATTCTTATTTGTAGCCTCAATATCTTCAAGTGGTGATTTAGAAAAGAACGAAATAGTAGAGGCATCGGCTTTTCCTTTATATAACTGTGCATAAGAAACTGAATTAAAAAGTAATAATAAGCAAAAGGCAAAAAATAATTTTTTCATAATTAAAATTTTTATGGTTTATATATAAATTAGTTTAAAGGGGCTCCAGCATCAAGCCAACATTGTATCATATTAATTTGAGCATCGGGTAATCTACCTGCTGCTGGCATATAAGCAGGGCCATCAATGACGCGTGCTTTTATTCTACCACCATCGGCTTGAGTTTTAATATTATTATCAACAGTTAAATCTGGAGATTGACCACCAGACACATGGCAACCGCTTATGGCACAGTTTGCAGATATAATCGGTTTTATATCTTGAGTAAAGGTTACTGTATCACAACTTGATGGAGTTGGTGTAGCAGATATATCTGGTTCTGGAGATACATCTTTTGTGCAACTAATTATTAAGCTAACACAAGTAATCGTTGTTAAGATTAATACTGTTTTTTTCATAAATACAAATGATATACAAATTTAGTATTTTATCATGAATACTTTTATCTGTTCGTTTTTTAACAATTCATGTAATACGTTTTATTTTAAGTATTTCTTTATCAATTGCGGAATAGCTAAAGTTTCTAAGTCGCACCGATTTACTAACCTTAATGATTCATGCTTTCTTATTGGGCTTTCTAAATTGAGTTCGTAAAACGTAGTATGCAAATGCTGATGAGATAACATGTGTTTAGCAACTACTTGAATAGACTGCACTTTAAATTGAGAAGTTAATTGTAAAAGCGAGGTGTTCTCTAATAATTGATTGCTTGGCATTGGTTCTTGAGTTTCTATTAAAAAAAACTCATATAAATTTTGCCAAATATCTTTTTGTGTACGTTTTTGAACATAGACTTTATTTTTATAATTCAACACAAAATAATGTAAGTAACGATGTTTTATTGTTATTTTTTTCTGTTTTACAGGGCGTAAGCTAATAGTATTGTTTTTATAAGCTGAACAATGTACTTGAATTGGACAGGTTTCGCATAAAGGGTTTTGTGGTTTGCAATGCAAGGCTCCAAATTCCATAATAGCACTATTGTGCAAAGCTGGCTTTTTTGCATTTAGCAATTCATTAGCTAATAATTGAAATTGTTTTTTACCTTTTGTAGAATTGACAGGAAGATTAATATCAAAAACTCTTGCGTACACTCGGTACACGTTTCCATCTACAACTGCATAAGGTAAATTATAAGCAAAAGAGGCAATAGCAGCAGCAGTATAATCGCCAACCCCTTTTAATTCCCTAATATCATCATAGGTTTTAGGAAATTGTCCTTTATATTCTTTACTCACAAACTTAGCTGCTGCATGAAGATTACGTGCTCTTGAATAATAGCCTAATCCTTGCCACAACTGCAATACTTTATCTTCTTTAGCCTTTGCTAGAAGATTAACATTTGGAAACGCATCAATAAATTTTTGATAATAACTCAATCCTTGTGCAACTTGTGTTTGTTGTAATATAATTTCAGATAGCCAAATTTTATAAGGATCGTTAATGTCTCGCCATGGCAACGTTCGCTTATGATTCTGGTACCAAGCAATTAATTTATCAGATATGGGGTGAGGCATAATGTAAAACAAATGTATGAATTACTAACTGTTTGTACCCATGAAGCAGGATATAAAATGTAAACATACTTTCAAAAAAAAAGTATATTTGTGCTTACTAACTAAAACAACATTAAAATGGACGCTTTTATAAACTCTACAATTAAAGATGGCATTGGAACCATTACGTTTTTTCATCCTCAATCAAATTCGATGCCTGGTACACAATTAAGAAACTTAGCTGCCGAAATTGAAAAATTAGGGAAAGATACTCATGTAAAAGTAATTGTATTAAAAAGCGAGGGAGAGAAAGCATTTTGTGCAGGTGCTAGTTTTGATGAGCTTATCTCAATTAAAGATAAAGAAACTGGTTTAGTATTCTTTTCGGGTTTTGCCTCTGTAATAAATGCGATGCGCAAAGCTCCAAAATTTGTGATTGCACGTGTGCAAGGAAAAGCGGTAGGTGGTGGTGTAGGTATTGCTGCAAGTGCTGATTATACCTTTGCCTTAGATAGCGCCGCTATTAAGCTTAGCGAACTAGCTGTTGGCATTGGTCCATTTGTAGTAGGTCCGGCTGTTGAAAGAAAAGTAGGCACATCGGCTTTTTGTCAACTTACCATTAATGCTACCGAATGGCAAACGGCACAATGGGCTCGTGAAAAAGGCTTATATGCCGAAGTATTTAATACTGCAGATGAAATGGATAAATCTATTGATACTTTAGCTAAACGATTAGCTAGCAGTAGCCCAGAGGCTATGGCTATGCTTAAAAAAGTAATGTGGGAAGGAACAGAAAACTGGGATACACTTTTAATAGAACGCGCAGGCATGAGTGGCACACTTGTATTATCTGATTTCACAATAAATGCAATCAATAAATTTAAAGCAAAAGCCTAATCATACTTCATAAACATGAAACAAATTATATTGTTACATGGTGCTATTGGCGCACAAGATCAACTAAGTCCTTTAGCCTCTCAACTCACATCATTAGGTTATCAGGTTTTTAAATTTAGTTTTAGCGGGCATGGGAAAACGCCATTTAATAAGGATTTTAGCATCCAGCAATTTTCAAATGAGTTAGAACTATATATAAAAAATAATCGATTAAATAAAGCAACTGTTTTTGGTTACAGTATGGGTGGATATGTAGCCTTATATTTGGCTCTTCAAAACCCTGAACTCATTGAAAAAATAATAACTCTAGGCACTAAATTCTATTGGGATGAGGCTGTTGCCCAAAAAGAAATTAAACTACTTAATCCACAAACCATTTTAGAAAAGGTGCCAATATTTGCCGAACAATTACAAAAACGACATGGAGAAAATTGGCAAACTTTACTAAAGGCTACCGAACAAATGATGTTGGGATTAGGTAAAGAAAATGTCTTACAAATATCGGATTTTAAAAATATTAAACAACCTACATTAATTGGCATTGCCGATAATGATACGATGGTAAGTATAGAAGAAACAACGCAAGTATTCCAGCAGTTACCACAATCTGCCATGTTCATGTTGCCCTTTAGTAAACATCCTATTGAGCAAGTAAACATTCATTTGTTAGCCCAACATATCGATACATTTATACATAGAACTATCTAAAAGTATTAAGTAACTTTTTCATCCAAACTCGTAAATGAATCATCTTACTTAAATGACTTTAGTCACAAAGGTTTTTATTTTTTACTATTACCTTAGTAGAAGCAATGTGTAATTAACCTCATTAATAATATCACCTATGAAAAAGATTTTAGTTCCTTATGATTTTTCAGAATCATCGCAATACGCCTTAGATTATGCGACACAACTTGCTTCAAAATTTTCTTCATCATTAACCTTACTTCATGTGGCACAAATTCCTGTAATTGGAGCTGAATTTGGACTTATCTCAGCATCATATCCAATGAATGAAAAAGAAAATAAAGTAGGGTTAACAGAACTAGCTACAAAAATTAGAGAAGACTTTTCATCTATTTACGAAGTAAATACGCATTACGAGATTGGTAACCCAACAGACACCATTACTGAATATTGTAACCAAAAAGGATTTGACTTAATTGTAATGGGTATTAGCGGACACGGTAATCAATTTATGAAAATAACATTTGGCAGCACTGCTATCTCAGTATCTAAACAAGTTATGACGCCTATGTTAATCGTTCCACCAAAGTGTAAATTTAATGAGGTACATAATATAGCCTATGCCTCTGATTACGACAAGGAAGTAGAAAGAAGTTTAGCTATTGATAGGGTAAAACAATTTAAAAATTTATTTCAAGCAAATCTACAAATACTTCATGTATTACCAGAAGGACATGAATTAAACAAAACAGAATCTACTATTGATAAATTTATAGAACAAAAACTGCACACGGATAAACATGTTACATATTCTATTTCTGACAACAATATATCAGATGCTTTACTTGAATTTGTAAAAGAACATCATTCAGATATGATAGTAGTTGAACCAAAGGAACATTCAATATTTCATCAATTATTATTGCCAAGTATCACAAATCAGGTAGCATTTTTTAGTCCGGTACCTGTTTTAATTATATAATCGGAATAGGAAACTAAAATATTACCCTATTTTTAGCATTTCTCAGAAACATTTTGAAATGTTAAAAAACTATTGTACCTTACACTTGTTATAGTGTATGTCCGAATCGAACCCAATTCAAAAATCGCAGACTTTACAAATTGAGAAGTTGTTGGACTTGTCGCGTGAAAGATGTAGGAATAATCCTCAAGAAGGCATAAAAATTGCCGAGGAAGTAATTTCTATGTCCGATGCTATAAACTCATCAAAACATCGAGCACAGGCTATTGTATGCAAAGGAGCGTGTATGGTTTGGCTGGGCAATTATGATCTTGCATTAGAGAAACTTTTTGAAGGATTAGCTATATTAAAAGATGACAATGATGAGTATTTAGCACACGCTTACTACCATATTTTTTGTTCATATTATTTTTTAGCCGATTATGATAATGCATTAAAGTATGCGCACGATATGTTGCAAAATGCTATTGCTTCAAGAAATTTAGAAAGTCAAGCCAATGCGTATAATGCTTTAGGAACTATTTATTATACAACCAACGAAGATGAAAAAGCAATTGAAACACTTACAGCTGGATTAACGATTGCACAATCATTAAACGACAAACATTTACTAGCTCGAATTTTAGATGGAATAGGAACAGCATATTTTAATCTACAACAACTCGATAAATCGATTGAATATAAAAAGCAAAGCCTTGAAGTGTCGCGTTCAATTGGCCTAAGACAAATTGAATCCTACGCCTTAGATGGTTTAGCAAAATTATACCTAGAAGCAGAAGACTACTCAAATGCAGAGAAATATTTCTTTGAGTGTTTGCAAATGCGGAAAGAACTTGATTTTAAATCTGGCATAGCTGAAACTAACTATCAATTAGGAGATTTATTTCAAAAACTAAATAAGCTAGACTATTCACTGAATTATTTAAACGAAGCATTAAAAATAGCCGAAGAAACTCAAACTAAAGAGGTAATTTACAAAACACATAAGTCCTTATATAAAGTTTACGAGAAACAACATAATAACACCAAGTTTATTCAACATTTTAAGAGTTATTATACGCTAAAAGAGGAATTCTTTAGTGAAAAAAACAGACAGAAGTTGAAAGGCTTAGAGATGCAAGTTAGCATTTCAAAAATTGAAAAAGAAAAAGAATTATTATCTCAAAAAAATAAACAATTAGAAGAACTTTCTAATAATCTAGTTACATTAAGTAATCTAGGTAAAAAGATTATTTCTTTGTTATCCATTGAACAAATTATTCAAACTACCTATCAGATTTTAAAAGACATTATGGATTCTGATGGTTTTGGAATAGGCATCTATTCAAAAGAAAACAATACTTTGTTTTTCCCAGTCTATATTGAGAAAGGCGAACATTTAGCTTCTTTACAAATGGATTTGAATGATAATAACCGTTTAGCAAGTGTATGTTTCAATAAAGATGTTGAAGTGGTTATTAATGAATTTGAGAAAGAAGTTGGAAAATATGTACAGCACACTTATCAGCCCATTGCTGGACAAGCTACTCAGTCAATAATTTATTTACCGATAAAATCGGGTGATAAAAAACTAGGTGTAATAACCTTACAAAGTTTTACAAAAAATGCTTTTGATGATTATAAAGTAAATTTAGCAAAAAATTTAGTGGTGTATTGCGCAATTGCTATAGAAAACGCCCAACTTTATAAAGATCTTGAACTTAGAGTCCAAGAACGAACTAAAGAAGTAACCTATCAAAAAGAACAAATTGAAAAGGCCCAAGAAACAGCAAGACTCTTAAATGAAATTGGAAAAGAAATTATTTCTACTATTGATTTTGATTCAATTTTAAAAACATTGCATCAAAAAGTAGAACAATTAATGAATGCCGATTGTTTTGGTGTACGTATCTATTCGGAGAAAACTCAAGAAATTCATTATCGGTATGAGATAGAGAAAGGCGAACTACAAGAACCAGTAACTGTTATGATGAGTGATGATAATAATTACTCTGTATGGTGCGTGAAAAATAAAAAAGAGATTTTCATAAACGACAATCTAACAGAATATCATCAATATACAAAGAAGATTGTTGTACCAACTGGTGATATGCCTAGTTCGTTATTATTTTGTCCACTAAGTATTGGCAGCAGAGTAATTGGCGTTATTACCGTACAAAGTTTTAATAAGCATGTTTATACAAGACAGCACTTAGATATGCTTAAGACTTTAAGCACATACACTGCAATTGCTCTTGAAAACGCAAGCCATGTGGAAACACTAGAAGAAAAAGTAAAAGAGCGTACCACTGAAGTAATTGAACAAAAAGAACAATTAGAGCTAAGTTTTAAAAACAGTAGATTATTAGGAGAAATTGGAAAAGAAATATCTTCTTCATTACTCGTAGATGATATTATTTCTACGGTATATAATCAAGTAAATGCACTTATGGATGCCACTATTTTTGGAATAGGTATTCATCGCCCAGAACACAATGATTTATTTTTTTCGGGTGCAGTTGAAAAAGGAAAAAAATTAGGAACTTTTTCTTTTGATCTATCAGAAGAAAAAACAGCAACACTTTGTTTCTTAAAAAATAAAGAGTTTGTAATAAATGATTGGGAAAATGAATACCACCAATATGTTCCAAAGAACTACACACCTATTCAGGGAGAGAAACCAGAGTCATTAATTTATATGCCTTTAGTATCTAAAGGGAAAACAATTGGTGTTATGTCGGTACAAAGTTTCACTAAACATATTTATACCGAACATCATGTGGATTTATTAAGAAGTCTTTCAATATATGTAGGTGGTGCATTAGAAAATGCAAGTTTATATAAAGGCATGGAAGAAAGAACGATTGAGGTTGTAAAACAAAAAGAAATTATTGAAGAAACTAATAAGCATATTACTGATAGCATTAGATATGCCAAGCGGATTCAGGAAGCATTCTTACCTACAACACATGACATTAATCAATCTCTTGGAGAATCATTTGTGTTATTTAAACCTAAAGACATTGTAAGTGGTGATTTCTATTGGTTAGAGAAAAAAGAAAATAAAGTATTACTAGCAGTAGCTGATTGTACTGGGCACGGAGTGCCAGGTGCATTTATGAGTATTATTGGATTTAATGGTTTAAACCAAGTAGTGAATGAATATAACATTACTAACCCAGCCAAGATACTTACACGTTTAAATAAAGTAATTACCAATACCCTAAAACAAAAAGTAGAAGACTCTAAAATAAGAGATGGAATGGATATTACACTTTGTTCTATCGATTTTAGCACTCTAAAAATAGAGTTTGCAGGAGCTTATAATCCTTTATTTATCGTAAGAAATGGTGAATTAATAAAAATAAAAGGCGACAAACATCCTATTGGTAACTTTTTAGGTGAAGAAGATTTCGAGTTCACTCATCACGAATTTCAATTACAAAAGGGCGACAAGTTCTATTTGTTTTCGGATGGATTTATTGATCAATTTGGTGGCACAAAGGGTAAAAAACTGAAATATGTAGCCTTTAATGAATTATTACTCAGCACCTATTCTAAATCTATGATAGAACAACAAGCAAGCATAGAATCATTTTTTGAAAAATGGAAACAAGGATTTGAACAAATTGATGATGTGTGTATTATAGGCGTGGCCGTATAACCATACATTTTAAAAAAATGCGCGCACTTGGGCGCCTCCAATATTTACTATTTTATTTCCCGGAGATTTTCTACCACTGTAGTTTAAACTAATTTGAATGTTATTAGTTAAATTTCGTTGATAGTTTAATTCCCAAGTATAATTATACCCTACTTTAAGTGCATTTAACATCTCGTATGCTACAGGCGTATTTTGATTATTAATGTCATTATAGGTGATATTAATAAAATTTAGTTTTCCGGTTAAGCTCCCTTTGTCTAGTTGATTGTACTTTAATTCTAAACCAAAATCATTCAGTTCTGCTTTTTCAAATCCATCTATAATAATATTATGTTTTTTATGATGCTTATATAATACACTGATTCTAAAAGCCGTATTAGGTTGGTAACTAATTTTTTGTTCTAAACTATAAAACTCAATTTTATAATTTCTATTAATTAACAACTCCGAACCATTTCTCTTAAAACCATAATTATTAGTACTATTTATAGCCCATGCCTTTGTTACATTCCATCGCCAACGCCATTCGTGTGTGGTATTTTCTCTTATCTCAAAACCATTGGTAAGCAATTGTTTGGCTAAGTTGCTTTGATACGAATAATCAGTACCAAAAATAGCAGCGCTTTGATTAAAAAACACACTCTGTCTTAACGAATAATTTAAAGAAGTAAGCAAAGAGTCTTCTAACTTAATTTCAGCAGGATTAAAAGAAAATAAGTTGCCATTATCGTAAGATTTTTTATCAATACGGTAAGCGGATTGCGTAGCAAATCTACTAACAAAATTCATAAACTTTCCAGATTGCTCTTTTAGTAAAGCAGATGGTCTTAAATTTAATGAAAAACTGAACTGGTCATTTAAAACCTTTACGTATTGGTTAGTAGGTGTATAAACTTTAATATAAAGTGCCTGATCTGAAAACTGAGCAATCTCAAATTCATCAAGTTCTGCTAAGCCATTATTATTATAATCTTTCCAAGCATATACTCCTTGTCCTGCAGGCACCAATAAGTAGTAGTATTCTTTTTTGTTTTCTAAACCATATCCGGTTTCATAATACATACTTGAACTTATAAATCCTTTCCATAATCTTGGAGAATATTCTATTCTGCTTAATAAAGTATTGTCGGGTTTTATAGTCATAGTATTACGCTTTACATTTAATTCACGATAAGTAAATACCACAGCAAATGGATGATTTCGGATACTATTAATATTAGCACTAAACCCCATGTTTTGCGCATAGGTAGAATCTTTTAAAACAGAAGTGTATGCTTGCATATCTCTTCGTTCACGGTAAAAGAGTTTAAACAAATTTCCAGAAGTGTCTCTGTTTGTTATATTACCTTCCCATTCCCAAAACTGGTAACTTCTAGAAAGTAAACTGTCACTCAATGTGTTCTTAAATTTATTTTGTTCAAACTCGTCAAGAAAATTTAATTTTAGTTTCCAAAATGATTGTGATAGTAATGTTTTATGACGATAAAAATTACTGAGTTGAGCATTGTAATTACTAGTAAGATAAGAGCCAGTATAGCTAACCGAGTTTGTATTAGTATTAAAAAAACTTTGCACATTATGCTTTAGTCCTTTATAGTAAACACCTTCATCAAAGAAATTAATTCCATACAATAGTTTTAGTTTATTGCCTTTTTGAAGTCCCGTTTGAATAAAACCCATATTTTGATCAGTATTAATTGGCGCTGACAATGGCCTATTCCAATCCCTTTCAAATTCAATAGCCCTATATCTTTCAATAGGATTAAAATTCTTTTGCACATATTCATATCCTATATTATATATAAGGTTTAACGATTCTTGTTTTATAGAAGTATCACTTTTTAAAACACTTTGATTATTACTATTTAACTTAATACCATAACCATCATCGTTATATGAGTCAAATTTGCTAAATGTGTTGATATCGTTTTTAGTATAAACACCCTCTACATCTAATTGATGGTTTCTATTAAATTCATAATTAACTCCTGCGCTTAACATTTGTTTCTTCTTGGGTGTAACTAAAGGAATAACTGGCTCATAATTTCCTTGCATTATTCCAGCAACTGGAGCAACCCATTTATACACCTTGCCATTAGCTGTAGAGGTTATCTGAATGTAATTACCTGCATTTTCACCTACATAACTAAATTTTACTCTATATTTTGCACTATCCGGATTAGAAGAATTAACGTAAATGTTTTGATATAAAATGGCCGATACAGTTGTGTCCTTTTTCCAATAAAACACATCGGTAGAGTTAAATGTTGCTAGCTCTGCCCCACTTGTTACAGCCTTAGTAAGAGTATCGCCTATTTGAAACATAGTTAATTTCTGTGAATCTGTGAGTGTTTGTTGCAAAGATTTATTTTTGTTGTCTTGCTCTCCATAAAAATGTAATCGGGCTTTCAGCTTTCCTGCTTCAATTTCTTCACCTATATAGTATAATGAACGAGCATAATTTCTTTCGGCATATTGATACTCCGCAATTATACGTTTGTCTTTAGTAATAATTTGTTTGGCAGTAAAAGTTAATTCTGCGGTATTATAATCAATGATGTAATCATTTTCCTGCCCTCGTTGAAGCAATTTGCCATCTATATAAATTCGTTCAGTTCCAGATAATACAATAATAAACTGCTCATTATCGGCACCACGTAAGCGGTAAGGACCTTGATTGTTTTCAATCCCCTGTATTATATACCTTGAGAATTTTCCTTTACTTACTGCACCACTTACTTGGGTTTTAAAACTTATGGTTTTCTTATTTGATAATGTATCCGTATAATTATTAGCAAAGTAGGCTCCTTGCGCTCTTTTATAAAGATTCATAAAATAACTATTAGGGCGTTGTAACTGAAAATCACCTACTATTAGCTTAGTAGTTTTATTAGATAGTTGTACAAATACTTTATCAAACTCTTGCAATTGTGCTGTTGTTCCATCGGCTTGAAATGGGATATTATCATCTGTGGCTGCTAGTAATAAATCCACGTCTTGAGTAAGTTTACCACTTACTTGCAAGTTTAAGTTTGAATTAACTACTACATCTTGATTATTACCAAAACTAATGCCTCTACTAATACTTCCATTTTTGTTTAATCCATCGCTTATAAAAAAATCATTTACTGGTGTTGAACCTGAAAAAGCAAGTGTAAGTGGATTAGCAGGTAAAGATAAATCTTTACCTAACAATGATGCATCTTGATGAAAATAGACCTTCTCAAAATTATATGGAAATGTTTTATAATTTACTAAAATAGGTTCGCGAGGCTTTTGTTTAAAAATTATCGCTTTTAATGGGTAGTAAATTGTATAAGTAGATGTATCAATTAGTTCATTTCGTTGGCTTAGTTTTACAGTACCTGGAATAAGACTAAGAGAATCAAGAAAAAGGGTATCGGAGGTAATAAAAAAATATTTATGTTTAAGATTATTTTGAGCCTGAACTTGGTATGCAAGTCCATATAATACAATAGCTATACAAATAAATCTAAAACTCACAAGGCTAATAACGGTTTATAAATATAGAAATTGTATTTTTAAGCCATAAAACAATTAAGCGATGAAGATAATAACATATAATGTCAACGGAATTAGAGCAGCTATGTCTAAAAACTTTACCGCATGGCTTCAAGCTGCAAATCCAGATGTACTGTGTCTTCAAGAAATAAAGGCAACACCCGATCAGGTAAATGTATCGGAATTTGAGACACTTGGGTATCATTTGTTTTGGTATCCAGCCCAAAAAAAGGGATATAGTGGTGTGGCAATTTTCTCTAAAACAAAACCAATACACGTAGAATATGGCTGTGGTATAGAACTATACGATAATGAAGGAAGAATTATTAGGGCAGATTTTGAGAATTGTTCTGTTATGAGCGTATATCACCCTAGTGGTAGTAGTGGCGACGAGAGACAAGCATTTAAAATGCAATGGTTAGCTGATTTTCAAAAATACATTAACCAATTAAAACTTTCTTACCCAAACTTAATACTAAGTGGCGACTATAATATTTGCCATAAACCCATTGATATTCATAACCCCAAGGCCAATGCTAATACATCGGGCTTTTTGCCAGAAGAAAGAGATTGGATGGAAGGCTTCATACAATCGGGATTTACAGATTCTTTCAGATACTTTAACCAAAATCCGCACCAATACAGCTGGTGGAGTTACAGAGCAGGAGCAAGAAGCAAGAATTTAGGTTGGCGAATTGATTATAATTTGGTAGCTAATCACTTAAACGATAATCTAAAAAGAGCTGCTATTTTACCCGATGCCATTTATAGTGATCATTGTCCTGTATTGCTTGAAATTGAATTTTAACATTTTTCTAACTATTTTTTAGTTTTTTAGGTTTTTTAGATTATATTTGTCATTACTTACTATAATGTACTTTACTGTATGAGAAAAATTTTTATCCCACTACTTGCAGGTGTTGTTGCTATTGGTGTAACATCCTGCGGAAATGAAAATAAAGAGGCTGCTGCTGGATCGGAAGGCAAAGGTGGCGTTTACTTAGGCGGAGTTATGCGCATGAATGAGGTTGAGACTTTTAAAAGTTTGAATCCAATTTCAGTGAATGAGGTGGTGAGTTATCATATCGGAACTCAACTTTTTGAAGGTTTGGTGAAGTTTGACCAAAATGATTTATCTGTTAAACCAGCCGTTGCTAGAGCTTGGGAAACCAATGCTAATCAAACAGAATGGACTTTCCATATTCGTAATGGTGTTAAGTTTATAGATGACCCATGCTTTGAGGGTGGAAAAGGTAGAACTGTAACTGCAACAGATTTTAAATATTGCTATGATAAACTATGTTCTGCAGATCCAAATAATGCGCAATTTGATGTAACATTCAAAGATCGCGTAGTTGGAGCTAATGAAACATACGCTTCTACTAAAGCTGGAAAAGCATTACCGGTATCAGGCATTAAAGTTGTAAACGATAGTACTCTAGTTATCAATTTAATCACACCTTATGCTGGATTCTTAAACATCCTAGCCATGCCAGGGTGTTGGGTATATCCAAAAGAAGCTGTAGATAAATATGGTGCTGACATGAGAATTCACCCTGTTGGTACAGGCCCATTTTTCTTAGAAACAGCAAAAGAAGGAGAGGTGTTAATATTAAAGAAAAACCAAAACTACTACGGCGTTGATAAAAATGGAAATAAATTACCTTATTTAGATGGTTTGAAATACACATTTATTCGTGAGAAAAAAGCTGAAATTTTAGAATTTAAATCTGGTAACTTAGATATGGTGTACCGTTTACCAGTTGAAGTTTTCCATGAAATTATGGGAGATTTAGAAAATGCTAAGAATCGTAAAACAGATTTCCAAGTATTAAACTCTACTGCCTTTAGTACTTTTTATTTTGGCTTTATGAACTCTCATAAATTATTTGATAATAAAGATTTGAGACTAGCATTTAACTATGCCATTGATAGAAAAAAGATTGCTGACTTTACTATTCAGGGCGAAGGAGATGCTGCAATTTATGGTATTGTGCCTTATGTTGAAGCATTTGAGAAAGATGGATACAATTATAAAAATTTAAAAGGCTTCACTTTAGACGTTGCAAAAGCTAAGGAACATTTAGCAAAAGCAGGATATCCAGACGGAAAAGGATTTCCAAAACTTACCTTACAAATTAATAGTGGTGGTGGTGACAGAAATATCTTAATTGCCGAAGTAGTACAAAAAATGCTAAAAGAAAACTTGAATATTGATATAGATATTAATACTATTCCTTTTGCTGAACACCTTGATAATATTGTGTCTGGGAAAGTAGATTTCTATCGTACTTCTTGGGTAGCTGATTATCCAGATCCTGAATCATTCTTAACTTTATTTTATGGCAAACATATACCTGCTGATCCAAATGAAAAATCTTATGTAAATCAAACCAGATTTAAAAATGCTCGTTTTGACTCTTTATTTGAAGCTTCATTTGTTGAGCCAGATGTTGCAAAACGATTTGGAATGTTGTCACAAGCAGAACAGATATTACTTGATGAAGCGCCATTTATGCCTATTTTCTATGATGAAAACTTCCGTTTAGAGCAATTAAATGTGAAAAATTTCCCTGAAAATGCTATGAATTATATGGATTTAACTGAAGTATATTTAATTCCTAAAGAAAAAATGAAGAAAAAATAATTCAGATTATTTTATCAAAAAAACCGCTCAGATTTGGGCGGTTTTTTTTATAGTAATTCTATATATTTTTTTGTACATTCGCATATATGACAAGAATACTAAAGAAACAAAACATTGATTCTAACCATAATTTTATCATTGTTTGCACTCAGTTTAAAAATAACCCAAAGTATAATTTAACAAAGGAACAATTAAATTATATTCAGGCTCAAGTAAATGACTCTAAAACGTGTATTACAATAAATGTACTGTCTCGAGTAATTTCTATTATAATGATAGATGAAACTCAAAATCATTATAAAACACTCGAAACTATAAGAAAACATGGAGCTAGCATTTGCTACAGTTTAAACAATGAAAAGCAAACACTTGTGCAATGTGTAAATGAAACTTTATTTTCTGATTATTCATTAGCCTTAGCAGAAGGCCTAGCCTTAGCCAATTATCAATTTATAAAACATAAATCTGATTCAAAAAAAGAAACAAACAGTTTATCTACTATTCAGGTTATTGACAGTAAAATTACAGATAAGCAACTTAATAATTTATCTATTGCTATTGAGGCTACCTATAAAGCGCGTGACTTAGTGAACGAACCTGTAAATATCTTAAATGCTGAGGGCTTGGCTAATGCTTTTAAAGTAATGGGAAAACAATCGGGGTTTAAAGTAGAAGTATTTAATAAATCTAAAATAAAACAACTAAAGATGGGAGGATTACTTGCAGTAAATCAAGGCAGTATCGATCCACCAACTTTTTCTGTAATGGAATATAAACCTAAGAATGCCATCAATAAAAAGCCGTATGTATTAGTAGGAAAAGGAGTTGTGTATGATACAGGTGGATTGAGTTTAAAGCCCACTCCTAATAGTATGGATTTAATGAAATGCGATATGGCAGGTGCTGCTGCAGTGGGAGGAGCAATGTATGCCATAGCCAAAGCAAAATTAAATGTGCACGTAGTTGCTTTAGTACCATCTACTGATAACAGACCAGGATTAAATGCATTTGCGCCAGGTGATATTATTACCATGATGGATGGAAGTACTGTTGAAATGCTAAACTCAGATGCAGAAGGCAGAATGATATTAGCAGATGCTTTACATTATGCTAAACGTTATAATCCGGAAATGGTAATTGAATTATCAACCTTAACTGGAGCAGCAGCTGCAGCTATTGGACAATATGGCATTGTATGTATGGGAACTGCAACTGATGAACAGAAATCTAAATTAATGTTGAGTGGATTACAAATGCACGAACGACTAGCTGAATTTCCATTCTGGGACGAATATGATGAATTATTAAAATCCGATATTGCAGACCAAAAAAATCTAGGAGGTCCTTATGGAGGTTCCATAACAGCAGGTAAATTCTTAGTTAAATATACCAATTATCCTTATATGCATTTTGATATTGCCGGTCCTGCATTTATTACATCAAAGGATAGTTACCGGGGCAAAGGTGGAACAGGTTATGGTGTAAGAATTTTATTTAATTTCTTTTCAAATTTATGATAAAATATGTAGTATATATTGTTTTTAGTTTTATTAGTTGTTTTGGATACTCACAAAACACGGGGGAATCATTGATTATTGTTCATTACGACCCTAATAATCAAGAAAATTTAGGACAACTAATCTATCGCTATAACTTTGTAAATAACGTATATGCTGGGAGAGAAGAGATTATGAAAGTGGTAGGTCGAAAAAATGGCGTTGATTATGTAAGATGTGATAATGATAAAAACATGTTATATAAGGATAGATACCTTATTTCAGGGATTGGAAATGTGATTGATTTAAAAGATAAAAAGGTAATATATGATGGAAAAGGAAAAGTAGTAAGGTGTTCTAACGACAGTATAATTTATTACATTAACGATATCTTTAAAGGAAAATATTATGCTTATTTCAATCTCAAAAACAACACCTACAATGAGATTAAAACACTCACTTTTAAACCCACACTTGGGCAAGATGTAGAGTTTGATAGAACTAAAGCGCCCTACAAATTACTTTACTATCCACAAAACAAATCTAAAGTAGTATTAATGGATGATGCAGGACATGGCGGTATTAGTTCTAAAGATAAAAAAGCGGATATTCCAATTTATTGGGTAGATAATAATACGTTTATTTTTCCAAATATTAAGGTAACTGACCTAGAAGGTACAATAGTTAAATATAATCTTAGTACAAAATCATCTAAAGTGTTAGGCACATTTAATTCTACAGCTAACGTACCAGCTACTTATCAATTAGTTAATAGTTCCGATTGTTATATTGAGTTTTATTTTAAAAATAAATTGTACTGTATTAATCCAGAAAAAGAAACGATGTTGCTTTCAAAATACAAAGAAGTAAATAAGAATTTTTCGATAGAAGTAGAACCAAGCCCAAAAGGTAGAGCTGTATATTATAAAGGAAAGGAAACAGGTCGTTTTCAGTTTCAGTTAGAAAAATTTAAAGCATCTGATAACTATGCCGCATTATTACGAGAAATTGTAATGGGCGAAGAAACCTATCAACAGGGTATTGCTGTATATAGTACTACCTTGATGAAATGGGAAAGTATAGATGGTGAAGAAGTAGCCGCTATGGTTGGCTGGTTAAAAAAATAAATTATGCTAGATAATAAAATTGTTGTAGGTATTTCGCAAGGTGATGTTAATGGAATTGGTTTAGAAATTATCATTAAAACATTATCTGAGCCTGGTATCACAGATATTTGTATTCCTGTTTTGTTTAGTTCCCAAAAAACAATTTCTCATTATAGAAAATTATTGCAATTAGATGAATTCAACTATCATCCAATAAAAGACATTTCACAAATTAATTCTAAAAAAGTTAATGTATTAAACTGTTATGATGAGGAAGTAACAATCGAATTAGGTAACCCAAGTGCATCAGCAGGCAAATATGCCAAACTTTCGTTAGAACAAGCATCTCATGCACTTTTATCTCATAAGATAGATGTAATTGTTACAGCGCCAATACATAAACATAACATGAAAGAGGCAGGATTTAATTATCCTGGACACACCGAATTTTTTGGAGAGAAGATGAAAGGTACTCCGCTTATGTTATTATGTTCTGATAGCTTACGCGTAGCCGTATTAACTGGTCATATACCTATTAACTCAATTAGTCAATATATTACCAAAGACATTATCTTAAATAAAATACACCAATTACATCATTCACTAGTTCAAGATTTTGGAATTCGTAAACCAAAAATTGCAGTGTTAGGATTAAATCCACATGCTGGAGAAAATGGCGTAATTGGAAATGAAGAACAAACTCAAATAATACCTGCCATTCATACAGCTAAAGAAAATATGATGGTTTTTGGTCCCTACTCTGCTGATGGTTTTTTTGGCAACAACCTTCAGTCACAATTTGATGGTGTTTTAGCTATGTATCACGACCAGGGTTTGATTCCTTTTAAAACCATAGCCTTTGGAGGTGGCGTGAATTATACAGCTGGATTGAACTACATACGCACTTCACCGGATCATGGAACAGCTTATGATATTGCAGGTAAGAATATAGCAGACGCTACTTCATTTAAGCAAGCTATCTATACAGCAATTGACATATACAGAAACAGAGCCCTCCTACATGAAATTTCGGCCAACCCATTAGCATTTTCACCAATTAAAAAAGAAAGAGGATGATAATGAAGAAGTGTTTTGCTTTCATAATTAGTATCGTTATTCAAATTGCACTACACGCTCAAAGCCTTTATTTTCCGCCTTTAGCTGGTAGTGCGTGGGACACTATAACACCTAGTTCTATTGGTTACTGTCAACCACAAATCGATTCCCTTTATAATTATTTACAGACCAAAAATTCCAAATCTTTTATCTTACTTAAAGATGGAAAAATTGTACTTGAAAAATACTTTGGCACTTACACCAAAGACTCCATTTGGTACTGGGCTTCAGCAGGTAAAAGTTTAACTGGTTTTTTAACCGGTATTGCTCAACAAAAAGGATTTATTAATATTAATAACAAAGTATCACAATATTTAGGTAACAACTGGTCATCGGCTCCATTAATCAAAGAGAATTTAATTACAGTGAAACATCTCATTTCTATGACTAGTGGCTTAGAAGATGTCCCACCAACACCTTGTACTAACGAAGATACAGCTAAAGCCTGTTTAATCTATAAAGTTGATGCAGGAACTCGATGGGCTTATCACAGTGGAGCATACAGAAAAACACAAGATGTTATTAGTCAATCAGCAGGTCAAAATTATAATACCATAACTAATAATTGGATTGAAGCACAAACAGGGATGTCTGGTTTTTGGTATAACCAAGTATATTTTAGCAAAGCTAGAGATATGGCTCGTTTTGGCCTATTAAATCTTAATAAGGGCATTTGGAATACCGACACCTTATTAAAAGACACATCTTATTTTAATCAAATGGTAAATAGTTCTCAAATATTAAATAAAGCTTACGGATATTTGTGGTGGCTAAATGGAAAAACTGATTTTATGGTACCAACTAGTCAGCTCGTCATACCTGGTAGTATGATTCCTAACGCGCCTTCAGATATGTTTTGTGCCTTAGGAAAAAACGATCAAAAGATTTACATTGTTCCAAGTCAAAAATTAGTTGTTATTCGTCAAGGTAATAGTGCGGGTGGTTTTAATTTAGCCCTTTCATCCTTTGATAATACTTTATGGAATTATATTAATCAATTATCTTGTGTAACTTCAATACAAGAAAAACAGAAGATACATACCTTCAATCTTTATCCTAATCCATCTCATAATGATATATCGATTGAGTTTGTAAACCAATCAACCACTCATCAAATAGAGTTATTAGACATAACAGGAAAATGTATTATGAAAGAAGTTACAGAAGCAACCACTCTTAAAATTAAACGTGATAATATAACCAATGGTATCTACTTTTTAAAAGTAACCGATAAATCAGGAGAAACAGCTACTCAAAAATTAATATTCCAGTAGAATTACTGCTACACACTAATGTCACTCCTTTTTCATTGAAGTAATAGAAACAAATGCTCACAACACTAACCTGTATAGTATTGTTTTATCTAAAAAAATAAACCGTATTTTTAGCCATATTTATTTCTTTAAAGTTTAGTTATGCAAAAGATTTTAATTACAGGTTCAAATGGTTTATTAGGGCAAAAACTAGTTTATAAACTCATTCAAAATACTGGTGTAACATGTATTGCAACTGCTCGGGGCGAAAATCGTTTGGTAAACAAAACTGGCTATGAATACGCAGAATTAAATATAGCTGATTATAACCATGTGGAAGCGGTATTTTCAAGATATCTACCAGATGTGGTTATTAATACAGCCGCTATGACGAATGTAGATGCTTGTGAAACAGATAAGGAATCGGCTTATTTATTAAATACTAAAGCTGTAAGAAATCAAGTGGAGGTACTAGAAAAGCTGGCAAAACAACACGTTAATTACAAACCTCATTTTATTCATTTATCTACCGATTTTATTTTTGATGGCACCCATGGCCCTATTGATGAAACTGAAACACCAAATCCTTTAAGTTACTACGCCGAAACCAAATTAGAAGCCGAAAAAATAGTAATGGCATCATCCTTAAATTGGGCTATTGCAAGAACTGTATTGGTTTATGGTATTGTAGATAATATGAGTAGAAGCAATATTGTATTGTGGGTAAAACAAAATTTAGAACAAGGTAAAACAATTCATGTAGTAGATGATCAATTCCGTACACCAACACTTGCCGAGGACTTAGCTGATGGATGTTTATTAATTGCAAATAAAAGGGCAACAGGTATTTATAATATATCTGGAAAAGATTTTTTAAGCATCTTAGAAATCGCTCATTTAGTAGCCGATTATTATCAATTAGATAAATCATTAATTAAACCGTCCAAATCGGAAGACATAAAACAACCCGCAAAACGACCTCCAATTACAGGGTTTATAATTGATAAAGCTAAAAACGAATTGGGTTATAATCCACGTAGTTTTGTAGAAGGTATTAAGTTCTTAGAGGAACAACTGATAACAATGAAAAAGTAACTGAAGAAACTTCACCATTTACATCGGCAACTCGGCGACATATAAACAGTTGCTTTCGGTAACATATCAGTAATGCTTTTTTGAATGGGATCACTTATTAAAATGTTGCGAAGATCCAATACCTTTAATGATTTTAACCCGGAAAGTGTAGAAGGGTATTCATCAAAATTATTACTCCATAAATCTAAAACCTCCAATTTTTCTAAATTACCTATTTGTGGCGGTAACATAATGAGTTCATTTTGATTGAGATTGAGGTATTTTAAATGCGTTAAATTTCCAATTTCTTTTGGTATATGTTCGAGCCCTGTTTTACTACATGCCAAATATTGAAGCATAGAAAGTTTATCAATGCTATCGGGCAGTTCTTTAATAGAGTTCTTACTAATATCTAAGTATTGTAAGTTTTTAAATTGCAACACCTCATTAGGAAATGTTTTTAATTTTTGTTTTCGTAAAATTAATTTTACAACAGCATCTGGATTTTTTAGAGCTACTTGTAAATCGGTATATGCAGTCAGTGTATCCAACGTTAACGAATCTAGAAGTTGTGCATTTGAAACTTGAGATACAAACAAGCAAACAACTACGGTAATTATTTTAACTAAAGATTTAAACATTTAAACAGGCTATTTTATCTTGCGCAATAGCTACTTTGAGTTCTTCTAAGTTAGCAAATTTTTTCTCATCTCTAATTCTTTTCACAAATTCAACTTTTAGAGGTTCGCCATAAATATCTTTATCAAAATTAAAAATATTTACTTCTACTTTTATTTTATGATCGGTATCGGTAGTTGGATTAGTACCAATGTTTAACATTCCCTTGTAGTGTGTGTTTTTATGATATACATTTACAGCGTACACGCCCTTCTTAGGAATTAGTTTGCTTTTATCGGCTATAAATAAATTTGCCGTTGGGTAACCAATGGTTCTTCCGAGTTGTTTTCCTTTTACAACAATACCATTTATAAAAAAATGGTAACCTAAAAAGTCATTAGCAATTGCTACATCACCGTCTTCTAAAGCTTTTCTAATTCGAGTACTGCTAATGTTTAGTTGATTAATTTCTTGTGCTGGAATTTCTTCAACTTTAAAAATGCCGAGTGATGAAAGTTCTTTAAGTGTTTGAATATTGCCTTCTCTATTGGCTCCAAAGCGATGATCGTAACCAATAACTAGGGTTTTTGTTTGAAGAGCTTTTACCAAAATATCAAAAATATAGTCTCTTGCTGGCATTTGAGAAAAAGCAGTACTAAATGGATATACTAATACATTATCTACGCCAAAGTGCTGAAGGAGTTCGCATTTTTCTTCGGTAGTTGTAATCAGTTTTAAATCTCTTTGTTCAGGAAATAACACCTTTCGAGGATGAGGATCGAAAGTAAAAACAATCACTTCGCCACTCTGTTGTTGTTTTAATTCTTTTAAGCGATTAATTATTTTTTGATGTCCTAAATGAACACCATCAAAAGTACCAATGGTAACTATGGCATTCTGAAATTGAGGCAATGTATGTATGTCGTTAAAAATTCTCACGCCCTTTTTCTTTTAAAATATTTTAATTCTCCCATTCTTTATGATGTAATCAACACCATTAATGGTAAATTTTTTATTTGTGCTTTTATTCATTAAGTCAGTAATATCTTGCTCAATAGTATGTATAGATCCATTAGTTTTATAAGCTATGTTTAAATAATCTTCTTCTATAGCCATACCTTCGTAAACACCACATAAAATAACCCTCACAGGAACTTTAATACGGGGTAGAAGTTTAATATCTCTAACCTTTGCCCAGTTATCAGCAATTAAAATAATATTATCAACTTTTCCAGTTTTATTTAGTCCGTAAATAATACCCTCTATGACGTTTTCTGGAGCATCGCCACCTTGTCCTTTCTTAATCACCAATTCCATAGTAGAAACTAGTTCTTCTACATTTTTGGCTTTACAATGATACACGCCGCCTGTAGCGCCAATTTTTTTAGCTTCATCTCTTTTTTTATCACCGTCATTAAAAAATGCGAAATGCTGACTCGTTGTATCACTCATAAAATTTAGTTTCATCCAAGTACTTATTTGTTGGGCATAAGGATACATGCTACCTGTTAAGTCTGCTACTATAAGTTTGTTATGCCATTTTTTATTTCGTTTTAATACATTAAAAACCACACTATTAGTAGTATCAGCAAGGTTAGGATTTAAGTCAGTATCAGCATCACTACTTCTGCTTTCAAATGAAAAGTTGCCGTTTTTGTCAAATACTTTATAGTAACCATCAAGATGTCCTTTGATATATTTTCCTTCTGCTTTCACTCTACCGTTCGAGTAATATTCTAGTTCTAACCCTTCTTTTACACCATCCTTATATGTTTCAAATAATTCTTTTTGACATTTTTTAGAGTAGTAAATTATAGGGCCATCTAGCTTCCCTTCTTTATAAAATTTTTCTGATTCTACACAATCTGGGCTATCAAACCAGGTAATTTCAAAGCCTTGTTTCTTGCAGTTTTTATAATTTACTTCGCTTTTTACATCGCCGTTAGTCCAAAACTCTTTCCATAAGCCTTGTTTTAAACTATCAGCGTTTATTACATTTATAGTGTCGCCTTCTATAACCTGATAACTTAATAGAGTTTGTGCGGGTACTAAATGCACAACGAGTAATAATACCACAAAATAGATATATATGTGTGTGAGCTTTTTCACTACCTAAAAATGCTTAAATTTGTCGTAATTATCAAATTAAATTATGTTAGAAAAAATAAATAATTTATTACAACAGGTAGAAGAGTTTTCGGTTAGTAATAAAGAGGAATTAGAAGGATATCGTATAAAATGGTTGAGCAAGAAAGGCGAAATAACCTCGTTATTTGATGATTTTAAATCAGTTGCGCCCGATCTAAAGCGCGAAGTAGGACAAAGACTAAATGAACTAAAAACAAAGGCTCAAAATAAAATAAACGAACTAAAAGAAAAATATGAGAGCACAGCAGATAATGCAAATGCTCAACAACAAGATTTGACATTGCCTGGCGACCCAAGTATTCAATTTGGATCTCGTCATCCTTTGTCTTTAGTTAAAAACCAGATAATTGAAGTGTTCTCGAGAATTGGATTTACAGTAAGTGAGGGGAGAGAAATAGAAGATGATTGGCATAATTTTTCGGCCTTAAACACTCCCGAAAATCATCCAGCACGAGATATGCAAGATACATTTTATGTAGAAACTAACCCTGATATAGTTCTTAGAACCCAAACCTCATCGGTTCAAGTACATATTATGGAAAATCAGAAACCGCCAATTCGCACCATTTCTCCAGGAAGAGTTTATCGTAACGAGGCTATTAGTGCTCGTGCACATTGTCAGTTTCACCAGGTAGAAGGGCTTTATATTGATGAACAAGTGTCGTTTGCCGATTTAAAACAAACACTCAACTTTTTCGCGAAAGAATTATTTGGTACTGAAACTAAAATCCGAATGCGCCCTAGTTATTTCCCGTTTACAGAACCTAGTGCCGAGGTAGATATTAGTTGCACGATTTGTAAAGGAGAAGGTTGTAATGTGTGTAAACATACAGGATGGGTAGAAATTTTAGGTTGTGGGATGGTAGATCCTCAAGTATTAGAAAACTGTAAAATTGATTCGAAAAAATATTCTGGATTTGCATTTGGAATGGGAATAGAACGTATTACCATGTTAAAGTACAGAGTGAAAGACCTACGTTTATTCTTTGAAAACGATGTACGATTCTTAAAGCAATTTTCGGCTGAATAATTAATTTTTAGAAAAGATTAAATTATAATCTAAAAAACACAATATCATGAAAACAATTACTTTAATGACTGCTTTTATATTTTTGTCATTTTTAAATTATGCACAAGTAGCTAGTAAATTAAGTTCAGTGCCGGATAAAAATAAGAAAGTATTAACGGTAGAGACTTCGTGTGGCGAATGTAATTTTGAATTACCCGGAAAAGATTGTGATTTAGCTGTTAGGATAGATGGTAAAGCTTACTTTGTTGATGGTGTTAATATACAAGAATATGGTCATCCTCATAATAAAAATGGGTTTTGTGTAGCAGTGCGTCAGGCAGAAGTGCAGGGAGAGGTTGTTAATGGGCGATTTAAAGCAACTTACTTCAAACTTATAGATACTGATGGAAATAAAACGAAGTAAATCTTATTTGATTTACTAAAACACTTATTATTATTAAAATAGGTGTCTTATATTTTGTCGATTTTTAAAATTGTCAATATACAAGAAAGTAAATTGGTTAGCGAAGAAAACAATGAGTATTACACTATGCTAAAGGTTGAAGTTTATCTACAAATCGACTAAAATATTACTCTAAAATCCAAAAAAACTTTATATTAGGCATCTCATTTTTTATACTTATTTCCAATGGAAACAACGCCATATCAATCTAAACATAAAATTAGAATTGTAACTGCTGCTGCATTATTTGACGGTCACGACGCTGCTATTAATATCATGCGCCGCATTATTCAATCGAGCGGTGCTGAGGTGATTCATTTAGGACATGATAGAAGTGCGCAAGAGGTTGTAAATTGCGCCATACAAGAAGATGCCAATGCTATTGCTGTAACTAGTTACCAGGGCGGACATGTGGAATATTTTAAATACATGTACGATTTGTTAAAAGAAAAAGGCTGTACACACATCAAATTATTTGGAGGTGGTGGAGGCGTAATTCTTCCAGAGGAGATTGAAGAACTGCATCAATATGGTATTACTCGAATTTATAGTCCCGATGATGGTAGAGAATTAGGACTACAAGGAATGATAAATGACTTACTCCGATTAAGTGATTTTGCTACAGGCGCCAATTTAAAAGATGAACCTAAGAAGTTTCTAAATAAAGATTTTGCATCAATAGGTCGCATCATTTCTGCTGCCGAAAATTTTAGTGAAGAAAACGCAGCCTTATTAAAAGAAATTGAACAAAAAGCGAGTGCCTCATCAACACCAGTATTAGGCATTACAGGAACAGGAGGTGCTGGTAAATCATCTTTAATTGATGAGTTGGTTCGTCGTTTTATAATTGATTTTAAAGATAAACAAATTGCCATTATTTCTGTTGATCCCTCAAAACGTAAAACAGGTGGCGCTCTATTAGGCGATAGAATTAGAATGAATGCCATTCAAAACGACCGCGTATATATGCGTTCGTTAGCTACCCGTCAAAGTAATTTAGCACTTAGTAAATATGTGCAAGATGCGGTAAATGTATGTAAAGCAGCGCAGTTCGATTTAATTATTCTAGAAACTTCTGGTATTGGCCAGTCAGATACTGAAATAATTGAGCACTCTAATATGAGCTTATATGTGATGACACCCGAGTACGGAGCGGCTTCACAATTAGAAAAGATAGACATGTTAGATTTTGCCGACATTATTGCACTAAATAAATTTGATAAACGTGGGGCTTTAGATGCTTTACGTGATGTTAAAAAACAATATAAACGCAATCATAAACTATTTGACATGAATGAAGAGGATATTCCAGTTTTTGGAACCATTGCCTCTCAGTTCAACGACCCAGGAATGAATCGCCTTTACAAGGCTGTAATGGATAAATTAGTTGAAAAAACAAAAAATAAAAACCTTACTTCAACTTTTAAGGTAACTGAAGAAATGAGCGAAAAAGTATTTATTATTCCTCCATCTAAAACACGTTACCTTTCAGAGATTTCGGAGAATAATCGCAATTATGATAAACGCGTTCAACAGCAATCCGAAATAGCTCAGAAATTATACGGTATTCATAAATCTATTGAAACCCTTAAAGAATCCAAGATTGAGGATAGAGATAGATTAATAAAAGGCTTACAAGAAGTTTACGAAAAAATAAAACTAGATTTAGATCCGCATCATTTTAAACTGATTGAAAATTGGGATGCTAAAAAGAAATTATATAGCAATGAGTATTACGAATTTAAAGTGCGCGATAAAGTATTAAAAATAAAAACACATTACGAATCTTTATCACACACGCAAGTTCCAAAAATTGCATCGCCAAAATATAGCGCTTGGGGAGATATCTTAAAATGGAATCTTCAAGAAAATTTCCCTGGAGATTTTCCTTACACGGCTGGTATCTATCCGTTTAAACGTGAAGGCGAAGATCCAACACGTATGTTTGCTGGTGAAGGTGGCCCCGAGAGAACTAACAAACGTTTTCATTATGTAAGTAAAGGCTTACCAGCAGCTCGATTAAGTACTGCGTTTGATAGCGTAACTTTATATGGTAACGACCCTGATTATCGCCCTGATATTTACGGAAAAATTGGTAACTCGGGTGTCAGTATTTGTTGCTTGGATGATGCTAAAAAATTATATAGTGGTTTTAATTTAGCTGATCCTAAAACTTCGGTATCAATGACGATAAACGGTCCTGCACCTACTATGGCTGCCTTTTTTATGAATGCTGCTATTGATCAGCAATGCGAAATTTATATTAAAGCTAATGGATTAGAAAAAGAAGTTGAAAGCAAAATAGAAGCTATTTATAAAACAAAAGGTACTAATAGACCAAAATATCAAGGTGATTTACCCGAAGGTAATGATGGCTTAGGATTAATGTTATTAGGTGTTACAGGCGATCAGGTGTTACCAAAAGAAGTATATGAAAAAATTAAAGCAAGCACCTTATCGCAAGTGCGCGGAACCGTACAAGCCGACATATTAAAAGAAGATCAAGCACAAAACACTTGTATTTTTAGTACAGAGTTTAGTCTTCGTGTAATGGGCGATGTACAGCAATATTTTATTGATCAAAAAGTACGTAACTTTTATTCGGTATCAATAAGTGGTTATCACATTGCCGAAGCAGGCGCAAATCCTATCTCGCAACTTGCCTTTACTTTAGCCAACGGATTTACCTTTGTAGAGTATTATTTAAGTAGAGGCATGCACATTGATGATTTTGCGCCTAACTTATCCTTTTTCTTTAGTAACGGTATTGACCCAGAGTATTCGGTAATTGGGCGTGTAGCTCGACGCATCTGGAGTAAGGCCATGAAGTTGAAATATAATGGAAACGAAAGAAGTCAGATGTTGAAATATCATATTCAAACTTCAGGGCGTTCATTACATGCACAAGAAATTGACTTTAATGACATACGTACCACTCTACAAGCCTTATACGCCATCTACGATAATTGTAATTCGTTACATACAAATGCTTACGACGAGGCTATTACAACACCTACCGAAGAGAGCGTAAGACGTGCCATGGCTATCCAATTAATTATTAATAGAGAATTAGGTTTAGCAAAAAACGAAAACCCTATACAAGGCTCATTTATCATTGAAGAACTAACCGATTTAGTTGAAGAAGCCGTTTTACAAGAGTTTGATAGAATAACAGAGCGTGGAGGTGTATTAGGTGCAATGGAAACCATGTATCAACGCGGACAAATACAAGAGGAAAGTTTGTATTACGAAACACTTAAACACACTGGCGAATATCCAATTATTGGTGTCAATACATTTTTATCTAGTAAAGGTAGTCCTACGGTTTTACCTAAAGAAGTTATTCGTTCAACCAAAGAGGAAAAAGAATATCAAATCTCTATGCTTGGAGAACTACATAAGTCACATAGTGATAAACATGCCGAGATGGTATCACGCCTACAAACAGCAGCAATACATAACAAAAATATTTTTGCGGAATTAATGGAAGCTGCAAAATATATGTCGCTTGGGCAAGTTACCAAGTGCTTGTTTGAGGTAGGTGGTCAGTACAGAAGAAATATGTAACTGGTGTAAAGTTTTATATAGAGTTTATAAAACACATCTTTTATTCTTTAGAAATTAATAATTTATAGACAGATTTGGCACTTATCCAATTGTTTTTAAGTATATTTATTTCTAAAACAAACTCTTATTAAACAACTCTTATTATATACCTTACTTATTTTTCAATTAACTGCTTTTGCAAATGCAGATAGCTTATTGCATGCATATAAAAACAGCTCACAACCAAAACAAAAAGCAGAATTGATTTTAAAATATGGTGAGATTATCTTACAAAGTAATATTGATTCGGCATTTGCATGTGGAAAAATCGGTCTTAATTTAGCCACCTCAATAAAAGATGAACTACTTAGAGCGGAGTCATTTTTATTGATTGGATATGCCTATGAGGCGCAAGCTAATTATAAAAATGCCCTTACCTGTTTTTTAAAAGCAACTGAAATTAGTAAAACACTAAAAAATCAAGGGAAGTTAGCGCAGTGTTACACTGCTATGGGAGTTATTTATTGGTATCAAGGATTTTATGAAAAGGCTGAGGAATACTATAAAAAGAACATTGTAATATGTCAGCAAATTGGCGACATTAACGGAATGGCTGCTAGTTATGGAAACTTAGCCATTTTATTTGATGAAAATGGTCAGTTAGATAGCGCTTTAATCTATTATCAAAAAGCACTTAGTATTTTTGATCCAAGCACCAAACCAAAACAAGCAACCGCTTGTCTAGATAATATGTCGCTTATTTATAAACAAAAAAAGGAATATAAATACGCTTTATTAAGTAACAAAGAGAGCTATAAGATTAGAGAAAAGATACAAGACACTATTGGAATGTTGGCTAGCATGAATAACTTAGGAAGCATATTTATTGCGCAAAATAATCTAAATGATGCTATAGATATATCAAACAGAGTGCTACAATTAGCAACAAGACTTGGTTCTAAACAAGATATAAAAGCCGCCTGTTTAAATCTAAGAGATGTGTTTGAACTTAAAAAAGATTATAAATCGGCAAATCAGATTCTTAATAAATTAATGATGTTGAATGACAGTATTCGTAATATCGAAAACGCCAATCAAATTGCAGAACTTGAAACCAAATTTAAGACCAAAGAAAAAGAAACTGAACTTACAGAAATTAAACATGAACAATTATTACGTGAAAAGGAAAATGCGGAGCGCTTAAGAACTAAAAATTATTTTATAAGCATCTTGTCTATCATAGGAGTATTTATTTTAGTTATTTCCTTCCTGTTTTATAAACGATATAAAGAAAAACAACAAATTGCAGATGCTATTAGTAAAAAAAACCAAGCTATAGAAAAACAAAAATCTATAATTGATATGGCTTATCATGAATTATCTGAAAAAAATAAAGATATTACGGATAGTATAAGATATGCCAAACGAATTCAAGAAGCCATTTTCCCAACAACAACTTTTTTTCAAAGCTTATTTCCTAAATCCTTTGTATTATTTAAACCCAAAGATATTGTAAGTGGTGATTTTTATTGGGCAGAGGAAGATAAGGATGGTTCGGTGTATGTGGCTGTTGTGGATTGTACAGGACATGGTGTTCCTGGTGCATTTATGAGTATTGTGGGATTTAATTTATTAAACAATGCTATTCACGAGCATCAGTGTAAAACACCTGCAGATATTTTAAATAGGGTTAATCATGATTTAAACGAAGTTTTAAAACAAACAGAGCATGAAAGTGCTATAAAAGACGGAATGGAGATATCCATTTGTCAATGGAACAAATCCACCAACGAATTTTTATTTGCAGGCGCCAATACCATTATCTACAAAGTATCTCAAGACAACATTGAAACAATAAAAGGAAACAAACATCCTGTAGGTAGCTTCTATGGTGAAGCCCTTAAACCTTTCCATAATATTCAATTAGCAATTCAACCTAATGATTGTTTTTACTTGTTTTCTGATGGATATGCTGATCAGTTTGGAGGTGAAAAAGGAAAGAAATATAAATACAAGCAACTCGAGAATTTCCTATTAAATATTTCTAAAAAAGAAATGACGCTTCAAGCCCAAAACTTATCTCAGGAATTTAACCGTTGGAAAGGAGATTTGGAACAAATTGACGATGTGTGTATTGTTGGTATTAAAATATAAGTTAATTTTTTACAGAAAATATCCATTTTTAAAATAAATAAATAACGATTTTTATTGAAAAAAATGGATTTAACATTTTAATAGATTAGATTAGTACTTTAAAAAAATAGGCAATCGACTTTTGGAGATAAGTCGCAACTAAGAAACATTAATATCTCGTACCCATGAAAAAAATCATCTACACATTCACCGCCGTACTTAGTTTAACACTAGCTATGGCGCAAACGCATTATTGTGCTGAGCATAAAGCCAAGCAATTTAATGCTAAACTTCAAAATCAATTGAATCAAAAAACACAAAACGTAACTGCAGTACCAAAAGAAAATGATTACGATTTAAAATTTTATCACCTCAATATCAATGTAGAACGAACCAGTTTGTTTATTAGTGGTAATGTACGAAGCCTAGCTAAAGTTGTGGTTCCAAGTATGGATTCATTTGCTTTTGTATTGCATCAAAATCACACCATTGATTCGGTGTATGTTAATGGATTGCGTCGTAATTTTGTGAGGAGAGATAGTTTAGTACTTGCAACGGTTGGAAGTGCTATTACTCAAAACCAATTAGTAGATGCTACTGTTTACTATCATGGTACCTGCCCATCAGGTGGAAGTGCAGCCATAGGTGATGGTTATAATCACGCATCTTCTCCATCTTGGGGCAATGAGGTAACTTGGACTTTAAGCGAGAGTTTATGCGCCTATCAATGGTTTCCAAGTAAACAAGATTTAAGAGATAAAATAGATTCGGTGTGGGTTTTTGCGACTACTGATTCTACTAATATGGTAGGCTCAAATGGTTTACTCAAAAATGTTGTAACTATTGGTAATAAAAAACGCTATGAATGGAAAACAAATTATCCAATTGCATATTATTTAATATCAGTTTCTACTGCAAAATATAAACCTTATACATTGTATGCTAAGCCTCTTTATTTACCAAACGATTCTATTATGATACTAAATTATATATATGATAATGCTATCAATAATAGTTCGTGGATCTCTGGACAAAAAGTTGCTTTAAATAAGATAGTACCTACCATTGAACTACAGTGTAAATTGTTTGGTATGTATCCATTTAAAGATGAAAAATACGGACATTGCATGGCGCCACTTGGTGGTGGAATGGAACATCAAACGATGACCACTCTAGGTTTTTTTGATTTTGAACTAGATGCACATGAATTGGGGCACCAATGGTGGGGAGACCATGTAACATGTGCGGCATGGAAAGATATTTTTATCAATGAAGGCTGGGCAAGTTATACTGAGTATTTATGTCATCAATATTTGGGTTCAATCTCTGGAACTACGCCTACCCAGAAGATGCAAGATGTACATAGCAATGTAATGTCTCAACCAGGTGGAAGCTCGTATATCTCAAATGCAGATACCATGAATGCTAGTGTGATTTTTAGTTCTCGTTTAACTTACGATAAAGGAAGCGCAATTATACATAGTTTGCGCTATGAGATTAATAACGACTCTGTGTTTTTTCCTGCTATACGTGCTTTTCAAGCTGCGTATGCTTTTAGTTCGGCAAGTGTTATTGATTTTAAAAATTTTATGGCAACCTATACAGGAATAAATTTTAATCAATTTTTTAATCAGTGGTATTATGGGGAAGGTTATCCAACATTTGCCTTAAGTTGGAATCACTCCAATAATGTTTTTTATCTCAAATCAACTCAAACTACCTCAAAACCAAGTTCTGTGCCTGTTTTTATGACACATGTAGATTACAAAATTATACGTACATCAATGCCAGATACCATTATTAGATTGTATCATGGTCAATCTATTGAAAATTACACCTTGGCCTTAACAGGCTCTGTAACTGCAATTTCAGTTGATCCTAACAATTGGATTTTAAACAAGGTAGGAGCTATTGTAAAAGATGTAACACTATCTACTAAAACTATAGATGATGAAGATATAGCTATTTTTGTTGGACCTAATCCAACATCAGATGCCTTAAATATCTCTACAACTAAAAACGAAAAGGTGCAAGTGGAGGTTCTTGATATGAGTGGTAAACAAATCTTAAAACAAACGTTTAATCAGCATATAGAGTTTGATATTTCTAAAATTGCAAATGGTATCTATTCTGTTCAAATAAAGGACATGAATCATACGTTACTTAAAACAACCAAAATAGTTAAAAATTAATTCTACAATTTTCATTTTAAAGTTAGTAACATCATAAAAAAAAGAGGCTACCTAAATAAGTAGCCTCTTTTTTTTATAACCCTAATAAAATTTCTTCAGGAACTTTACCACCAAATAACATACGGCTTGGATTCTCTAACATTTCTTTTACTTTTACTAAGAATCCAACAGATTCTCTACCATCAATGATTCGGTGATCATAGCTTAATGCTATATACATCATTGGGCGTATAACTACTTGACCATTAACAGCCATTGGGCGCTCTACAACGTTATGCATGCCCAAAATAGCTGATTGAGGAGGATTAATAATTGGCGTACTCATCATACTACCAAACACACCGCCATTTGTGATAGTAAAGGTTCCTCCTTCCATATCAGCAATGGTTAATTTACCATCACGTGCCTTTACAGCTAAATTTTTAATACCTTTTTCAATATCTGCTAAACTCATTAACTCAGCATTTCGCAACACTGGAACCATTAATCCCTTTGGTGCACTTACTGCAATTCCAATATCACAATATTTATTATATACAATTTCATCACCATCAATCATTGCATTTACAGCCGGAAAATGATATAACGCTTCGGTAACTGCCTTCGTAAAAAAGCTCATAAACCCAATGTTACTACCATGAACTTCTTTGAATTTATCTTTATATTTAGCACGTATCGCATAAATCTCACTCATATCCACTTCATTAAAAGTGGTTAGCATGGCGGTTTCATTTTTTACAGATACTAAGCGTTTAGCTACTGTTTTACGCAACGAAGTCATCTTTGTACGATCTTTATCTCTTCCGCCTTTCCATGAATTTGATAACACTTCTGCAACTGTAGGTAACCCATTTGATAAGGCAGCTAACACATCTTGTTTTGTAATTCTACCATCTTTGCCTGTACCTTTTATTTGAGAAGATTGAATATTATTCTCAGTCATTAATTTTGCTGCTGCTACACTTGGGGTACCACTAGCATAATTAGATGCTGTTGTTGTGTTTGTAGCAACAGGCGCAGATTCTGCTTTCTTTTCAGCAACTACTTCTTTTTTCTCAGCAACTACTACTGTGGCTTTAGCTTCAGGTTTAACTGAGGTATCAATCTTTACAACTACTTGACCCACTTTCACAGTATCGCCCTCGGCAGCCAATACTTCAATTTTACCAGCCTCTTCAGCATTTAAAGTTAAGGTGGCTTTATCCGAATCTACTTCAGCTAACACCTCATCCTTTTCTACTACATCTCCTGTGTTTTTTACCCATCTAGCAATAACTACTTCGGTAATAGATTCTCCTGGGCTTGGTACTTTTAATTCTACAATTGCCATATTATATTACGTTTAAATTTTATGTTTTATTTTACTAATACTTTTGCAAATAGTTTGGTCATAATTTCTTCGTTCTCTACATTATGCTTTTTGGTATAACCAGTTGCAGGGCTTGCCGCTGCTGCTCGTCCGATGTATTTTAGATTAAGTGAACGAAGATTATAATCAACAAAACGCCAAGGCCCCATATTTTCTGGCTCTTCTTGTACAAACAAGAACTCCTTAACTTTTGAATATTGACTTAATACTGCATCTAATTGCTTTTGAGGGAAAGGATACAGTTGTTCTAATCGAATGAAGGCAATATCATTAACACCTTCTTTTTCTCTCCGCTCTATTAAATCATAATATATCTTACCTGAACAAAAAGCAATACGTGTTACTTTTTTTGCATCAACAGTATCATTTAAAACTTCTTGGAAATTTGATTTCGTAAAGTCATTGAGCTTACTTACGCAGCTAGGATAACGCAACAACTTCTTTGGTGTAAAACATATTAATGGTTTCCTAAAATCACGTTTTAACTGACGACGTAACACATGAAATTGTTGTGCAGGAGTAGTTGCATTTACAACTTGAATATTATTTTCAGCACAAGCTTGTAAGAAACGTTCCATGCGTGCCGATGAATGTTCAGGCCCTTGACCTTCGTAACCATGTGGTAATAAAACCACTAAGCCATTCATTCTTCTCCACTTGTACTCGGCAGAAGTTAAATATTGATCGACAATAATTTGTGCTCCATTAAAGAAGTCACCAAACTGTGCTTCCCAAATGGTTAAGGCGTTTGGCGCAGCAAATGCATACCCATATTCAAAACCTAATACAGCATATTCACTTAAAAGAGAATTGTAAATATCTAGTTTTGCAGAAGCTCCAATATTATTAAGTGGTGTGTATTCTTCTTCGCTATCTTCTACCTTTACAACCGCATGACGATGAGAAAATGTTCCTCGTTCTACATCTTGCCCGCTAAAACGTACGGGGCTTCCTTCTTTTAATAAAGTTGCATAAGCCATTAATTCTCCCATTGCCCAATCATAATTATCATTTGCAATCATGGCTTTGCGATCATCAAATAGCTTTTGAATTTTATTAAAAAACTTTTTGTCTTTAGGTAGTTCTACAATTTTTTTCGCAATATCTAAAAATGTTTTTTCATCTACACTTGTTTTAGGTGAAACTTCAAAATCTTTATCAGTTGCTATTTTTAATCCTGTCCAGTTACCTTGTAAAAACGAAGTGATTTTTGCTTTTTCTGTTTTTTTAGCTTCATCGAGATTATTATCTAACTCGGCTTTAAAGTTAGTTTCAATAGATTTTGCTTCATCTGCCAATGCGTTACCATCAGCTTGTAATTTTTTTACATACACATCTTTTGGGTTTGGATGTGAAGCAATGGCTTTGTATAATAATGGTTGGGTAAAGCGAGGTTCATCACCTTCATTATGTCCATATTTACGATAACATAACACATCAATAAAAACATCTTTATGAAAAGTTTGGCGAAACTCCATAGCTAACTTAGACACAAAACAAAGCGCTTCAACATCATCGCCATTTACATGAAACACAGGAGTTAATACTACTTTCGCAACATCAGTACAATAAGTAGATGAACGGGCATCTAGGAAATTAGTAGTAAAACCAACCTGATTATTAATTACAAAATGAATAGAGCCTCCCGTTTTATATCCATCCAATTGGCTCATTTGAATTAATTCGTAAACTAAGCCTTGCCCAGCTACCGCTGCATCTCCGTGCAATATTACAGGACATGCTTTTGAGTTATCACCTTGATGTAAGCTATCTATTTTTGAACGAACAATACCTTGAACTACCGAAGCGGATGTTTCGAGGTGCGAAGGATTTGGTGTTAAACTAATGTGTACTTTCTTTCCATCATCACTTATTAAATCAGATGAATAACCCATGTGGTATTTAACATCACCATCAAATAATGAATCTTCACTTTCTCTTCCTTCAAATTCAGTAAACACATCTTTATACGACTTACCCATAATATTAGTAAGTACATTTAAACGACCACGATGTGCCATTCCAATTACATAATCTTTAATTCCTAAGTTAACACCATGTTCCATTAAGGCATTCATAGCAGGAATAACAGCCTCTCCACCTTCTAACGAAAAACGTTTTTGTCCTACAAATTTAGTGTGTAAGTAATTTTCAAAAACCGAAGCCTGGGTTAATTTTCTTAAGATTACTCGTTTTTCGTCATTAGTAAAGCTAGGTGTGTTCTTAGACTTCTCCATACGTTCCTGAAGCCAATTAAGAACTTTTGGTTCACGAACATATAAATATTCTACTCCAATACTTTGACAGTAGGTGTGTTCTAAGTGAGTTACAATATCTTTTAATTTAGCGGGGCCTATTCCTATCTCATTTCCAGCCTGAAAAACAGTTTCTACATCTTTTTCCGATAAGCCAAAATTTTCAAGACTTAAATTTGGTTCGTAGTTTCGGCGTTGACGTACAGGATTTGTTTTTGTAAACAAGTGACCTCTCTGACGATAGCCATTTATTAATCCTATAACCTTAAATTCTTTTGCTACATTTTCAGGAATACCGCCTTCTGTATCATAAGAAGTACGGGCAAATTCAAACCCTTTAAAAAAATCTCGCCAAGAGGCATCAACTGAATTTGGGTCTTTGGAATATTGTAAAAATAAATCTTCAATAGCGTTTACATCGCTGGTTCCAACATAGGAAAATTTGTCCATAGCCTTTTTGTTAAAAAAACGAGGCTAAGTTAATGATTTTTAATAGAAAAACGGTAAAAAAATAAGGAAATAATACAAGGCTAACGTATTAGCTTTAGTTCAGGTTTTCTTTAGTTCCCACTTCATTTTTCAACGCTTTAAAAAATTCAACTAATTGTAATTTTTGAGCATCTGTAAGCACAGCGTTTTTATGCATAAAGGTGTATGATGACATTGGCATTTCATCTTCTTCTACCATCTCAATACATTCTTCTAGTTTATGGTGTTTTCGTTTATCAGAATAATCTCCCCAAACAGAAAAGTTAAGATGATGACTTCCTTCATTAATGTGGTTTTTTATCCACCAAGAAACTGGTGCTACATTACTATACCATGGATAAATGGGTTGATTAGAGTGGCAATCGTAACAAGAAGATTTTAAAATGGCTGACACCTCTTGATTAGGAACCACCAATGAAATAAAATCTTTGTTGATATCAACAGGCTGGGTGGTTTTATCAATTCTAATTGACTGGATAAGTAGTAATAAAATACCCAATACTAACACTATTTTTTTAAAAGTGAATCGTTTTTTCATATTACAAATTTATAACATTACGTAAATATAATTTACATATTTGTTTGTTTATATTTACACTGTATTTACTTAACCTATGAAAAAATTAATTATTTCGCTTTATTTAGTATTTATAAGCATAATTGCAGTAGCACAAGGCACTCAAACCATAACAGTGGCATTTTATAATACCGAAAATTTCTTTGACACGAAAGATGATCCAGAAAAGAATGACGATGAGTTTTTACCCGAATCAAAGTTAAAATGGGACGAAACACGTTACCTAAACAAGCTAACAAAAATAGCCCAAGTATTAGATTCTACAGTAGTTGGCGAAGATTTACCTAATTTAGTGGGATTAGTGGAGGTTGAAAATAACGACGTGTTACAAGAATTAATTAATCAATCTGTTTTTAAAACTAAAAATTATGCTTCTCTATGTACTAATAGTCCCGATGTAAGAAGTATTGATTGTGGTTTATTATATGATAAATCAATATTTACATTAGTGGAGTTTAAAGAACTAAATGCTACGAATCCTACATTGGGTGATTATAAAACACGAAATATTTTATTTGCAACTCTTAAAACAACAAATGGCGATGTGTTTTATGTATTTGTTAATCATTGGCCAAGTAGAAGAGAGGGTGTTGAGGCTTCTGAACCTAGACGTATTTATGCCGCTGAACAGTTAAGAAAACAAGTAGATGAGATTTTAAAGAAAGACAAAGGAGCCAAGATTATTATTATGGGTGATTTTAATGATCATCCTGATAATAGAAGTATAACTAATATTCTAAGAGCATCTGACCAACCTAAGAATAATTTAGACCTTTATAACCCGTTTCAAACCTTAGATAAAAACAAACAAGGTACTCACTATTATAATAAAGAATGGCGCGTACTTGATCAAATTATTGTATCGCAAGGATTTTTAAGATCAAAAAAAGGATATGGCTTTCTACCTAAGAATGCGCATATATTAAAGAAAGATTTTGTGTTGTTTAAAAACGAAAAAACAGGCGAAGAAAGACCTAATAGAACTTATGGTGGCGAGAAATATTTTAATGGTTATAGCGATCATTTAGCTATATATATTATGTTGTATTAATTTCTTTCTATTTCCATTATTCAGCAGACTATGAATGTGTAGGTGATGCTTCTTTAACCTTTATTAAAAATTTAATACGGAAAAACAATGTAATACTTACAAATGCTAACCCTATGCTTAAAGCTAGCCACACACCATATACCTGCCATTGAAGCATAAAAGCAAATACATAACTTAAAGGGAGAGCAATTAACCAATAACCAATAAATGCGAGATAGGTTGAAAATTTGTAATCTTCAACTCCTCTTAAGATGCAAATAGCAACTACTTGTGTACCATCAAATAATTGAAAAAATGCGGCAATTAATAATAACTTGGCTGAAATGGCGATAATCTCAGCATCAATACTAAAAATTTGAGGTAACAACTGGTTGAAACAAATAAAAACAAGCGCCATACAAGCCATTACCATAATTACTAGTTGATACGATGTTTTAATAGCTTGTTTCATATCAACTAAATTATTTACAGCATAAAAATTTCCAACGCGTATCGTAGTAGCGCTTCCAATACCGCTAGCAAACATATAAGTAAATGCAGCTAAACTTAGAGCAATACCATGCGCATCAATTTGTTCTTTTCCAAACACACCAGCTATAAGTCCAGAGATAGCAAATGCCGTAACCTCAAATGTAACCTGCATTGCAGAGGCAAGTCCGTCTTTCAATAAAGTCCAAAAGTGAGTGGCGGTGATTTTTGCTTCTTTATAATATTTAGTAAAACTATTAACACTTTGGTGGCGAAACACAAAAATTAAAAACCCCACTCCCATTAATAATCGAGCAAAAAACGTAGCCCAACAAGAACCCATATACCCCATCTCTGGCAGACCTGCATAGCCATAAATTAATAAATAGTTTAAAATAATATTTACAATATTGCCAATAACACTAATATACATAGCTGCTTTAGTATTACTTAAGCCTTCGGTATATTGTTTACAAACAAAAAACAGAGATACTGGAATAATTGAAAATGACAATACACTAAAAAATGGAATAGCTAATTCTACAACATCTTGTGGTTGTTGCATGTAATACAAGACAGGAGAAGCAGCATAAAGAATTAAAAAAAGAAGGATAGCTACTCCAAAATTAATATATAAAGCATTTTTAAAAACAAAGGCTTTTTCACGTTCGTTTTTATTCATGTGAGCATCGCTTATAGAGGGCGTTATCACAAAACTCATTCCTATACTAAACACTAATAACATAACAAATAAGTTATTAGATAATATTCCAGCAGCTTGTTCGGTATTTCCTATTCTACCCAAAAATATATTATCCACCATACCAGTAACGATATGTCCAACTTGGGTAAGAATTAATGGTAAGGATAACTGAATAGTCTCTTTGTAATGCGAATATGTGGCCGATTTTGACAAAATGGGCGCAAATGTATGATTTTATGCTAAATACCACAACTTAATAGTGTTATGAATAGGCTGTATTACACTAAATTGTTATTATATTTGTAGTCCAAAATTCATTTTATGCAGTCCATTGTCTTAAAAGACAAAAGTTTTGTTCCATACATTACTGCCGAAACTATTTCGGAGCAAGTAAAAGTTATTGCCCAAAAAATAAATTCTGATTTGGTTAATGAAACGCCCTTATTTTTAGTTGTGCTCAACGGTTCTTTTATGTTTGCGGCCGATTTACTAAAAGAAGTAACGATACCTTGTGAAATCTCTTTTATTAAATTAGCTTCGTATTATGGAACTACAAGTTCGGGAGTTGTTACCGAAATGATAGGTTTAACTGAAGATGTGAAAGGTAGAACTGTAGTAATTATTGAAGATATCGTGGATACAGGGGTAACCCTAGAAAAATTAGTAACCTTGCTTACTAAAAAAGAAGTGAAACAAGTTAAAGTGGCATCATTCCTACTAAAGCCAGATGCATACAAAAAGAATATAATTGTTGATTATGTGGGTATTAAAATACCTAATGATTTTGTAGTGGGTTATGGTTTAGATTATGACGGCTTAGGTAGAAACATGAAAGAAATATTTGTACTAAACACTAAATAAAAAATACCAACCAATAAAATTAAACATCATGAGTAATATGTTAAACATCGTTTTATTTGGCCCTCCAGGCGCCGGAAAAGGAACTCAATCTGAAAAGTTAATTCAAAAGTACGGCTTAGTACATTTATCTACAGGAGACATTTTACGAAGCGAAATAGCACGAGGTACTAAATTAGGAATGGAAGCAAAAGCCATTATGGATAGAGGTGATTTAGTAAGTGATGATATTGTAATCGGCATGATAGAATCAAAATTGGATGCTAATCCACATGCCGCAGGTTTTATTTTTGATGGCTTTCCTCGCACGCAAGCTCAAGCAATAGCTTTAGACGATCTATTACAAAAAAAGGGGACTGCGATTAGTGCTATGTTGGCACTCGAAGTAAATAACGAAGAGTTAGTAAAACGCTTATTATTAAGAGGAAAAGACTCAGGGCGTGCTGATGATCAAAACGAAGATATTATCCGTAATCGTGTGAATGAATATAACAATAAAACATTGCCACTTAAGAAGTATTACTCAGAACAAGCTAAATTCCATTCTATTAATGGCATTGGAACAATAGAAGAAATATTTAACGAGTTGGTTAATCGTATTGTTTTTGTAACAGCCGAAATTGAACTCACCATGTTAGAAAATGATATTGAACATTTAGATATGACGATTAATGATTTTGATGTAGCGACAGAGATTTCAAAAGAGCTACAACAAGATATTGAGGAAGTAAGAAAAACAACTACAAAATCAGTCCCTGCAAAGAAAAACAATAAAGCAAAAGCTGTTAAAAAAGTCACGAAAAAAGCGAGTGTAAAAAAAGTAGCAGCTAAAAAGGGAAGTAAAAAAGCAGCTAAACCCACTAAAAAAGTTGTAGTTAAGAAGGCAAAGAAAGTAGTTACTAAAAAGAAAGCTACACCTAAAAAGAAGGCTGCTGCAAAAAAAGTAGTAAAAAAAGCACTGAAAAAAGTAACAAAGAAAGTAGCTACTAAGAAGAAAGTAGCACCTAAGAAAGTAGTAAGAAAAATAGCTGCTAAGAAAAAACCAACTGCGAAAAAAGTAGTGAAGAAAGCTGCGAAAAAAATTACTAAGAAAGTAGTTAAAAAAGTAGCACCTAAAAAACCAGTTAAGAAAGTGGTAGCTAAAAAAACAAATAAGAAAAAGAAGAAGTAATTATTGAGTAAAGAGTTTGAACAAAGCGTTTTTTTAAAAATGGACACTTAAGCTCTTAAAACATACAAGGTAGTGGATAATAATTTTGTTGATTACGTAAGAATTTGTTGCAGAAGTGGAAAGGGCGGTAAGGGCTCTACACACCTTCATCGAGATAAACTAACAGCCTTTGGTGGTCCTGATGGTGGTGATGGTGGACGTGGAGGTCATATAATTTTGCGTGGCAACAAACAATTTTGGACACTTATTCATTTAAAATATCGAAAGCATGTAATTGCTGAGGCAGGTGGAGATGGAGGTTCATCTAATCGCAGTGGTAAAGAAGGAAAGGATGAAATTTTAGATGTACCTCTTGGAACGATAGCTCGTGATTTAGAAACCGATGAGGTATTGTGCGAAATAACAGAAGATGGGCAGGAGTTTATTTTATTGGCAGGAGGACAAGGTGGAAAAGGAAATGCTCATTTTAAATCTTCAACCAATCAAACGCCTCGCTATTCCCAGCCAGGCGAAGAAGGAAAAGAAGAATGGAAGGTTTTGGAACTAAAAGTATTGGCTGATGTTGGTTTAGTTGGATTTCCAAATGCAGGAAAATCAACACTACTTTCAGTAGTATCGGCTGCTAAACCTCAAATTGCTAATTATCCATTTACTACCTTAACACCAAACCTAGGAATTGTACCTTACCACGATTTTAAAAGTTTTGTAATGGCTGATATTCCAGGTATTATAGAAGGTGCGAGTGAAGGTAAGGGTTTAGGTATTCGTTTTTTACGTCATATCGAACGAAACTCATCGTTATTGTTTATGGTAAGTTGCCAAAGTGATAATATTTACGAAGAATATAAAATTCTGTTAAACGAACTCAAACAATATAATCCTGAATTGTTAGATAAGGAAAGGATTTTAGCCATTACCAAATGCGACACCATAGATGATGAGCTCATAGAAGAGTTAGAAAAAGATTTGAAAAAACGAATGAAAGGTAAATTTAAGATCCCTTACATTTTTATATCTGCTCAAAACGGTTACAATATTTCTAAATTAAAAGATATGTTGTGGCAACAACTAAATTAAAAACAGTAAATAACTACTGCTTTGATTTCTCAATCATCATCCCAAAATCCATAACTAATGGTAAAGGATTCATCCTCATACCTTGTTCAAATGTAAAAATATATTTCCCACTCTCTGGAAACATCATATTTTTCTTTAGTGGAATTTGATTATCCCAAATATCACCCGCACCATCACCAGTCCATCTTCCTTTCTTATCAGCCAAAATACATTCTAAAGTATCTACCACTTTTTTACCACTAGGATAAGTTGTCGTTAGAAACACATATAAGTTACTAAAAGGATAACTATCAGCATGTCTAACAGTTAAATACACGTCATGGTATATCTTATTATCAGTGATATCAACAGTATAAATTAATTTATGCTTCATATCCCAGCCCTCTTCTGGAATTGTTTGATATTCACTAAACACCACATTTTTATTGCAAGAAGCAAGCAATAAAACACTTATGAATATGATCAAATTATGATGGATTGCCTTCATTACCTTTTGGTTTATGTTTTTTATGATGCTGTTTATGTTGATTAGAATGTTGTGGTGGCTGTTTTATTTGATTATGGTTTGGTGTATGCTGTTGTGATTTTTGAGGCGCATGATGTTGTGTCTTCTTTTGATGTGGAGGTGGTGCTGCTGAACCAGTTTGTGCTTGTTTGTTATCTGATTTATTGTGTTGTTGTTTCTTTTGATTTTGATGTTTAGGCTTCGACGACTTCTTTTTATGGTCAAAACGAGTTAGTGCATCTTGCCCTACCACATTTTCGTAATCTGGTTTTTTTACTGATGTTGCCTCTTTAATTTGTTTTGCTTCTAACAAATCCTCAGGTTTTTGGTTTTGAGCATTCATACTCAAAATATCTTTAGTACGCTCAATAGATAAAGGAATAAAAACATCGGGTTCGGTTGTATAACTCCACCAAATGATGCGTTTAAAAATATCGGTCTTCTGATGAAATGCAACCCCTTTTTCAGTTTGTAATTTTTTATTATCAATTTCTGGAAATTCTTTTAAAGCATCTTGATAACTATCTAATTCAAAATTTAAGCAACATTTTAATTTACCACATTGTCCTGCTAACTTTAAAGGATTAAGCGACAGCTGTTGGTAACGAGCAGCTGAAGTAGAAACTGTTCTAAAATCACTTAACCATGTAGAACAACACAATTCTCTACCACACGAGCCAATAGCACCCAGTCGGGCCGCTTCTTGCCTAGCTCCAATTTGGCGCATGTCAATTCTTATCTTAAACTCCTCCGCCATAACTTTTATCAACTCTCTAAAATCTACACGACCATCAGCCGTATAATAAAATATAGCTTTACTTTTATCGCCTTGATATTCCACATCACTAATCTTCATTTGTAATCCCAGTCTAAGTGCCAAGGTTCTTGATTTAAACATAGTTTCAACTTCTAAGGCTTGTGCCTCTCGCCACTTATCAATATCTTGTTGTTTTGCTTTACGGTAAATCTTTTTAAACTCAGTAGTATTGGGATTTACACCTTTCTTTTTTAATTGAAGCTTCACCAGTTCGCCAGTAATGGAGATTACTCCAATGTCATGACCAGGAGATGCCTCAGTAGCTACCACGTCGCCAACATATAATGGTAAACTATTAACATTCTTATAAAATTCTTTTCTCGAATTTTTGAATCTAATTTCCACAATATCGCAAGGATCTTGTCCGTTTGGAAG
>JADLER010000193.1 GCA_020846025.1 Bacteroidia bacterium
ATTATCTGGTGGAGACCCTGCAAACTTTTTAGATGTAGGTGGTACAGCTAATGCCGAACGTGTAGAAAAAGCATTCCATATCATTTTAGGTGATAAAAACGTAAAAGCTATTTTAGTAAATATATTTGGTGGTATTGTAAGATGCGATCGTGTAGCTCAAGGTGTTATTGATGCCTATAAAAATATGGGAACCATTAACGTACCTATTATTGTTCGATTACAAGGTACAAATGCCGAAGCTGCTAAAAAGTTAATAGACGAATCAGGATTAAAAGTGTATTCTGCTATTGAATTGCAAGAAGCAGCCGACTTAGTAAAAAAATTAATTGCTTAATACAACATAAAAAAAATACATCTATGATAATGAAACGCAAACATTTTTTAATTACCCCAATTGTAGCTACAATGATACTTACATCATGTGGTGGCGGTAATACCGAAGGAGAAGAAGAAATGTTAACTAGTGCCGACACTATTAAAACAGAAACCCAAACTGAACAAGTTACCGAAACCTTTTTTCAAGTACCTTCTCCAGGCGAGATGCTTACTTTCATTAAGATGGTAGGTGGAAAAAATAACAAAAACACCACTTTCTTAAATAGCCCAGATAATCAAAAAAATTATACCGACAATAAATCAAAAGCACTTAACTTTGGTATATATAGTTGCGATTTAAGTTACTGTAGTATTTTTGAGATTGGCTCAGAAGCTTTAAAATACTTTAAAACAGTAAAACAATTAGGAGATCAAATTGGGGTTTCAGCCGCTATACAACCAGAAGTACTAAAACGCTTAGAAAACAACTTAGGAAATCCTGATTCGTTATCAGTAATTACTGATGATGTGTATTTCTCTTCATTCCAAAACTTAGAAGATAGTAAACAAGGCCCGACTTTATCCTTAGTAGTTGCAGGTGGATGGATTGAAAGTTTACACATTGCTACAAGTTTATTAACTAAGTTTGATGCTAAGAGTCCAATAGTTGAGCGCTTAGCCGACCAAAAATATACATTAGATAACCTTGTTGAGTTCTTAAAAAAATATCAAAGTGATGCTGGAGTTGCAGAAGTTTTAACTCAATTTACCGACCTACAAGCTGAATTCAATAAAATTGGTGAAAAAGATGTAGCAGCTGCTTCGGATAAATCAAAAAATATATTAGGTGGCGGTAAAGAATTAGCAATAACTGATGTAGAATACAACAGTATTGTAGCCAAAATCAAAACTATTAGAAACTCATATACATTAACAAAATAATTAAAGACTTATGAAAAAACTTTTCTTATCACTATTTATATTTAGTTCTGTGTTAATGTATTCACAGGCAAGCGTATGCGGTCAGTTCCACCGCAAATTCTGTCAAGTTGAAACAAAACATGGTGGAAAAACAGGCTGGATGTACAATGCACAATCTCGCAGTGGATTATTTAATCAAGGCTCTACCTCTAAAATACGTTGTGTTATTTATAAGGGTATGGATTATCGTATCAGTGTATGTTGTGAGACATCTATAGGCGAAAAATTAAATTTTAAAATCTTTGATTCTAAAACAAGTGAATTATTATATGATAACGCTACAGCACAAGGCGACCCAATCTTTGAATTTCAAAGTGCATCAAGCCGTCAATTAATTATTGAGGTAACAGTTCCTAAAGGTGCAACAGAACAAGATAAACATAAACCAATGGATGCGGCTTGTGTAGGTTTACTAATAGAACATAAAGTAACTGAAAGACAAGGTTTCTCTCAATACTAGTTTTTTAAATTTCTATCAAAAAAAGGCTGTCTAAAATTGACAGCCTTTATAATTTATAACTAGTTTGGCCAGCTTTTAAAACTCTTGTAATAAAAATCGCTTGAGGTAATGCTAACAAGGCTCTAAACTTTAATTTAGCTTGAATATCTTTTTTGGAAAACTGACTTTAAAATAAATTTATCTGATGTAATTTTAGGAAATCAATGAATATAATTTATTGTCATAAGGTGCTGAAGGCAATATTAAATTAAACTAAAAACAAAAATTCATTTCAATAAATAAATCCTAGCGTCATTGTTAATTGAGTAGCAAAAAAATGATGATTAGCTTTTCCATTTCCAGCACCCAAAACCAATACATTTCTATAATCTGCATATACTCCTTTTCCCACAAATTCAAATACACCGTGCTTTAAAAATTCTATTCTTATTCCACTTTCTACTCCTGCAATCCAACCTGCAATATGCCATTTATTATTTAACCTTGTACCCAACATCGTAACATCAGTGCGAGGATATACAAAGCCTGCACCTGGCTTAACAACATAACCTATATTAAATTTAGGAGAAGGCTCCCATAATTTCCAACGTTTAATAAAATTAAACATCCAGAAATTAGCACCATCTGTATGTTCAAAATGTAAAAAAGTATCAGGATCTAATATCGTGTCTTGATCAACATAATTTCCATTAAAATCTCCTTTTACCCTCACTTTTTGATAATTGTTTACGACATATTTGGTATGGTCATAACTCAATTCTACCCCAAAGTCGTGTTTATTATTAAAATAATAACCGCCATGTACCACAAACTGTGGAATGGTTATATTAATCACATCTTTAATTTGATCAAAATCTGGTCTGTCTTTAGCTTTTGCATCATAAATGGTAAAGTCATAATTATGATACTTTCCTGTTTCAGGATAATATTTATTAGAACGATCTTCGAAATGAATTGTACTTTTACTATACCAAGCTCTGGTATAACCCCAAGTTAAATAAAAATTTCCTTTTTTTTTAGTTCCAGTATTTGCTCCTTCACTACTATTTGTTTGCGCATTAGACATCAAAGCAAACCCAAACAAAAGAAATAACAAAAAAACTCTCATGATGATTTAATTAATTGGGCATAAATGTAACGAATATTATCTTCAAATTTTATCTCCACTTTAATGGCTGATGTGATAAATGTCATTATTAATTCGGGCCATTCTATAAACACATAATTATTTCCAATAAGATAATCTTCAATACCTATATCTATTAACTCCGCTTCTGATTTTAATCGGTATAAATCAAAATGATAAACACGCATATCATCAGCTTCATACTCATTTACAATGGAGTATGTAGGGCTACTAACTGCATTTTTTACACCTAAATAATGACATAATGATTTTATAAAGGTTGTTTTACCAGATCCCATAGGTGCATCAAATAAAAAAACACGTTCACTACCTGCAAACTCTAGTAATTGTTGAGCAGCTTCTTGATGCTGAGCTACATCGTTTATATTTATCTTAATAATACTCATTCCATAAAAAATGTTTTACAAATTGTTGGTAGAACTTAGCATCTACTTTTTGAGTTTTTCTTGTTTGTAAATTATAAATTAACCAAGATTTTCCATTAATCACCAAGGCTAAATTATCTTTTAAATAATAAAAATGTTGCCCTTCCATATAAAACAAATCTGTACGTGTGGTATTTTCTAAAATAAATTCCTCACGTGGTTGAAAAGATTGTACTACTCGCATGGTTTTAGAAGCAAATTCAATATGCTTTATACTACTGTATAATAATTTAGCATTATAATCTAATACAACATCATTTAGTTTTTTATTAAAAATGGACGAGCAGCAAAACACCACGCTATCCGTTATGTTATTTACTATTTTATGATACTTACATTCAGCTATTTCAAAACCTGTAGAGTCAATTAAGCCTTTTACTTTTTCAGATTGATTTCCATAATCTACAAAATCTTCTGTTTCAAAGAAACCAATGTGTTTAGTTTCGGTAATATTATTATAACCTTTTGAAACCTGTTTACCCGATTTCAAACATAAATACACCTTATTTTGAAATAGTATTTTAAAGTACTTTCTAGAATTAAGATAATTTTTTTGTTGTTCTTGTTGAAATTGAAATTCATAAATGCTATCCGTAGCAATATTTGTTTTTATTTTAATCTTCTTATTTTGAGGTGTAATAAAATAATAGTTATAAACGGTAATTTCTTCTCCTGTGAGAGGATTAATTTCTTTTTTTGAATTATCTATATTAGCTACCATAGCTATTTGATAAGTGGCATCAAAAGCAAAAACAGTATCGTATTGTGGTTCAATTACTATTTGATGATTCAATTTATAACCCCATTTATCATTTTTAAAAAAAGGAGTTATACTCTGCGAGCATATCGAAGTACACGTAAGTGATAAAAATATAACTAAAATCTGTTTAATATCCTATGTTTTAAATGCTGGATAAAAATAATCAATTACTTTAATACAACACCCTTAAACCTTAATTTAACAGGCTTTACATTTGATAGCAATTCTACGGTTCTATCTTGTCTATCGTAAACAGTTTTAGTATCAAATAATACTACAATTACACCACTCTGATTAGGTGCAACTGGATGTTTTGGAAACTCTACAGAAGTACACGAACATTCTCCCTTCGTTTCTGTAATAATTAATGGCTCGTTTCCTGTATTTATGAAATGAAATTCAATTTTTACTACTTCTCCTTTTTTTACAAAACCAAAATTTTCTTTTTGTTTTTTAAATGATAATTTGGGTTGTGCTTTCAAAACTACTGTGCACACTAATAAACAAAACAAACAAAAAACCCTTCCAATACTGAAAGGGTTTTTAATATTTACAAAAAAGTTATTTAGCATCGGCAGGTGGTGTAATTGGTGCAGCTTCTACCACACCTTTTATTTTTACAACTTTACTAGGTTCTTTAGAGTTAGATGTAATTGTTACATTTTTCTCAAACGGACCTACACGTTTAGTATCATACTTTACTCTGATACTGGCAGTTTTACCTGGTAAAATTGGTTCTTGTGGCCATCCTGGTTTACCATCAATGGTAGTAGAAGTACAACCACATTGTCCTTGAACATTTGAAATTGTAAGCGGAGCTTTACCCACATTTTTCACTTTAAATTCACGAACGCCATTTGCATCAAATTTAACAGTACCATAATCTAAAACTTCTTGTTCAAATTTCATTTCAGGTGCATTTGGATCGGTATTTACTGCTGAATTATCTTGCGCAAGTAACGATAAGTTAACAAATGCTAATAGTGCGAATGCTGCAAAAAACTTTTTCATGGGATATATTTTTTAATGAGTACTTATTTTTTTTCTGTTGGAGCACCTTTTGAAGGTTGGTTTTGAGGGAAAGCCTCTTCAACTGGTTTTGGAGAGATATTACCTTTTATTTGTAACACTTGAGTTCCTGTTTTTGAATTAGATTGAACAGTTACTGATTTGTTAATTGGGCCAACACGTTGTGTGTCGTATTTTACTTTTATTTCTCCCGATTTACCTGGTAAAATAGGGTCTTTAGGGCACTGAGGCACAGTACAACCACAAGAACCTTGACACATAGTTAAGATTAATGGTTCTTTACCCACATTTTTAAATTTAAAAACACACTCACCATTATCACCTTGTTTTATTTCACCATAATCGTGAACCATTTTTTCAAACTTAATTTCAGCGGTGCTAGTTACAGTTGTTGTTGCTGGTGCTGCGGTTCCATGATTATGACCATCATTTGCACTATGACTTTCTTGAGCAAAAGATAAAGTGCTAAACGAAGCAACAATTCCGAGAGTTAATAATACTTTTTTCATTGATTTCTTTTTATAAAGTTAATAAATACGATTACAAATTATTCATATATCGTGCCATAAAGATAATGTTCATGTAAAATACTATCATTATTTTTGCGAAATTTAACAAAATTTTTAATTACACGATGGAAATAGAAAAAACATATAATCCCGCTAAAGCAGAACAAACTTGGTATCAATATTGGCTTGACAAAAAGTTCTTTAAATCAGTACCCGATAAGCGTACACCTTATACCATTGTTATTCCTCCTCCAAACGTTACTGGTGTTTTACACATGGGACACATGCTAAACAATACTATACAAGATGTACTCATTCGAAGAGCTCGCATGTTGGGTTATAATGCTTGCTGGGTACCTGGTACCGACCATGCCAGTATTGCCACCGAGGCCAAAGTAGTTGCTTTATTAAAAGAAAAAGGTATTCATAAAACTGATTTAAGTAGAGAAGATTTTTTAACACACGCTTGGGATTGGAAAGAAAAATATGGTGGAATAATTTTAGAACAATTAAAAAAATTAGGCGCTAGTTGTGATTGGGATAGAACACGATTCACAATGGACCAACCTCTTAGTGATGCTGTAATTGATGTATTTATTGATTTATATAATAAAGGACAGATTTACCGTGGTGTACGCATGGTTAATTGGGATCCTCAAGGTTTAACTGCTGTAAGTGATGAAGAAGTCATTCATAAAGAAGCCAAAAGTAAATTAGTGTATGTAAAGTATCAAATTGAAGGCAGTAATGATTATATTACCATTGCCACTACACGACCCGAAACCATAATGGGCGATACGGCAGTGTGTGTTAATCCAACTGATGAACGCTACACACACTTAAAAGGAAAAAAAGTAATTGTGCCAATAGTTAATCGTGTAGTGCCTTTAATTTTTGATGAATATGTTGATGCTTCATTTGGAACAGGTGCGCTTAAGGTAACGCCTGCTCATGATATAAACGATTTTAATTTAGGACAAAAACATAAATTACAAACTATTGATGCCTTAAACCCTAATGGTACAATTAGCCAAGCCGCTGGAGCATACATAGGCATGGATAGATTTGCATGCCGAAAACAAATTATTACCGATTTAACCGAACTAGGTTTAGTTGAAAAGGTAGAAGAAATAAAAAACAAAGTAGGTTATAGCGAACGGACAAATGCGGTAATAGAGCCACGCTTAAGTATGCAATGGTTTTTAAAAATGGATATCGTAAGTAAGCCAGCTTTAGAAGCCGTATTAAACAACGATGTAAAATTAATTCCTGAAAAATTTATCAATACCTATAAGCACTGGATGGAAAATGTACACGATTGGTGCATTAGTCGCCAGTTATGGTGGGGACAACGCATACCAGCATGGTACGACACACAAGGCAACACCGTTGTTGCAAAAACGAAGGAAGAAGCTATAGTTATACTAAAAGAAAAAAATTCAACATTAAAATTAGAAGAAGTTAAACAAGACGAAGATGTGTTAGACACATGGTTCTCTTCTTGGTTGTGGCCATTAACTGTTTTTGATCCAAACATTGTAAAAAATGGATGGGATAAAGCAAATGAAGATTTAAAATACTATTATCCTACCAATGATTTAGTAACTGCTCCTGAAATTTTATTCTTTTGGGTAGCTCGTATGATTATTGCTGGTAAAGAATATACTGGCAAAAAACCATTTACCAATGTTTACTTAACCGGCATTGTACGTGATAAACTAGGTAGAAAAATGAGTAAGAGTTTAGGAAACTCTCCCGACCCACTCGATTTAATCACTAAATATGGAGCCGATGGCGTACGTGTAGGTATGCTCTTATGTTCTCCTGCAGGCAATGATTTAATGTTTGATGAAAGCTATTGTGAACAAGGTAGAAATTTTGCTAATAAAGTATGGAATGCATTTCGTTTAATTAAAGGTTTTGCAGTTGATGCAACTCTTGAAACTCCACAATCTTCTAGTGCAGTCATCTCATGGTTTGAAAACAGATTATCTGAACAACTTGAACTCATTAACGAACATTACTCGAAATACCGAATGAGTGATGCTTTAATGACAACTTACAAACTGGTTTGGGACGATTTTTGCGCTTGGTATTTAGAAGCTATTAAACCTGAATTTATTGATGGTAAAGCACAACCCATTGACAAAACAACCTATGAGGCAACTATTCAATTTTTAGAAGCATTATTAAAAATCATGCACCCTTGGATGCCATTTATTACCGAAGAAATTTGGCATTTAATTACTGAACGAGCAGAAAAGGATTGTATCATTATCGCTCAATGGCCAAGCATTAAAACAAACATTGACCATAATCAATTAACTGAATTTGAAGTATCAAAAGAGCTTGTAACAATGGTTAGAAACATTCGTGCTCAAAAACAACTATCTCCTAAAGAACAATTAGAGATCATTGAGAAATCAGATGCAACACGCTCATATTTTGATCATACGATTATCAAATTAGCCAATCTTTTAGCATATTCCTACACAAAAGATAAAGTAGAAGGCGCTTTTGCTTTTCAAATACGAACTACCGAATTTTTTATTCCATTAGCTAATAACATTAATAAAGATGAAGAAATCGCTCGACTTACAAAAGAACTAGAATACAATAAAGGTTTTTTACAATCGGTTCAAAAAAAATTAGCAAACGAAAAATTTGTAGCAAATGCTAAACCCGAAGTTATAGCCATTGAACGTAAAAAAGAAAGCGACGCTTTATCTAAAATAAAAACGATTGAAGAACAATTAGCCGTTTTAGGCTAATGCCATTATGGAAAAACACTTAACACATCCTATATTTAAAACAATCAGCAACTGCGCCGAACAACTTGGTGTAGAGGCTTATGTAATTGGAGGATATGTGCGAGATATTTTTTTAAATAGAACTAATAAAGACATTGATATTGTAACTATTGGAAAAGGTATTGAATTGGCCGAATTGGTGCATCAGCAATTAGGAGCTGACGCTCATTTATCGGTGTTTAAAAATTTTGGTACAGCTCAAGTGAAATTAGCTGATTTAGAAATTGAATTTGTAGGTGCCCGAAAAGAATCCTACAACCGTCAATCTCGAAAACCCATTGTTGAAGATGGTACATTAGAAAACGACCAAGACCGAAGAGATTTCACCATTAATGCCATGGCTATTGGCTTAACTAAAACAAATTTCGGAAAATTGCTCGATCCATTTAATGGAAGAATTGATATTGAAAACAAACTTATTCGTACACCTTTAGAACCCGATGTAACCTATAGCGACGATCCGCTTCGCATGATGCGAGCAATTCGTTTTGCTAGTCAGCTTAACTTTGTTATTGATAAAGCCTCATTTGAAGCCATTAAAAAAAACAAACAACGCATTGAAATTGTATCTAAAGAACGTATTGCTGATGAGTTAAATAAAATAATCCTCTCTCCTATTCCTTCTATTGGTTTTAAATTATTATTTGATTCTGGATTACTACATCTCATTTTCCCTGAAATGGTAAAACTACATGGTGTAGAAACGATAAATGGAAAATCGCACAAAGATAATTTTTTTCACACCCTTGAAGTATTAGATAATACGGCCAAAAATACTAAAAACTTATGGTTGCGTTGGGCGGCCATCTTACACGACATTGCCAAACCAGCTACTAAAAGATTTGAACCTGAACATGGATGGACATTTCATGGACATGAAGATAAAGGAGCTCGTATGGTTCCTAAAATATTTGAGAAACTTCGTTTACCTTTAAATGAAAAAATGAAATATGTACAAAAATTAGTACTCCTTCATTTACGACCTATTGTATTAGCAAAAACAGAAATTACTGATAGTGCTGTGCGCCGAGTGTTGTTTGAGGCTGGCGATGATATTGATGATTTAATGTTATTATGCGAAGCAGATATTACTACAAAAAACCCAAATAAAGTAAAACGATACCTACATAATTTTGAAATTGTTCGTCAGAAATTAAAAGACCTTGAAGAACGTGATAAAATAAGAAATTGGCAACCTCCAATAAGTGGTGAAGAAATTATGGAACTATTTAACCTACAACCTTGTAAACTTGTAGGCGATTTAAAAAATGCTTTAAAAGATGCTATACTCGATGGTGAAATTCCTAATGATAAAGAAGCGGCTTTGGATTTCTTAAAAAAGAAAGCTAAAACCACTCTATCATAATGAGCATAGTTTTCAACCCTTTAAAACTTTTTATGATTGGCTCAAATGCTGTGTTTGTAGATATATAATAAAATCAAAATATTATTAAGTTTTTTACTTCAAAAAATACAACTAAAATAGGCATGAATAATCAAAGAAAACTCATCGTAATTATTTTAATCATTAGTTCACTATTTGGTTACCTTGAGTGGGGTAAATCAAATCATGTTTTCTTATATGAAGCAGAATTTGAAATTTTAAAAAAAATATTAACGGACATTTATTCTGTTGCCCATCCTTTTACAATTCTTCCTTTACTAGGTCAATTGATTTTGATAATTACATTATTCCAAAAGAAAAATTATCCAATCTTTACCAATATCGGTATTTTGTGTATTGGGCTTTTAATTCTATTTATGTTCTTAATTGGGTTAATCGGTTTTCATCTTAAAATTTTAATTTCTACACTTCCATTTATCATTTCAACCTTAATTTATTTCATAAATCTGAAGAAATGGAAAGATTATGAAGCAAATAGTTAACATTTATGTACAAATTATATATATTATTTTGTATCAACATTATTTCTCTTATACATGCACAAAACCCTATTATTATAGCTCACAGAGGCGCAAGTGCTTATGCTCCTGAAAACACACTTGATGCCTTTGAGAAGGCAATTGTTATGGGTGCGAATTGTATTGAAACTGATGTACATCAGACTAAAGATGGTGAAATAGTAATTATGCACGACCTTTCTGTTCAAAGAACTACCAATGGTAAGGGACTAATTAAATTTCTAAGTAAAGAAGAATTTAAATCACTTAAAATAAAAAAAAGGAATAAGATTATAGAATCAAATCCTCCAACGCTAGAAGAAGCAATTCAATTTATTAATGGGAGATGTAGCCTAATTATTGAATTAAAAAAAGGAAATTCATATTACCCAGGTATAGAATCTAAAGTCATTTCGATAATTAAGAAGTACCATGCTGAATCTTGGATTAGCACCATTCATTCGTTTGAAAAAGAAACCCTAATAAATATTACCAAAAACGATAACCGTATCAAACTACAAAAACTCATTGTTTTTAACTTACCATTGGTTAGTTTTAGTTTTGATAAACGGTTTATAAAAGATGATTTTTCTAACTGGCAAGGTGTAAATGTAAATCATCATTTTTGTAGTAAGCGACTCATTAAACAACTACATAGCTTAAATAAGACAGTGTTTGCATGGACAGTAAACTCTCCTCGTAAAGCCAAACGACTTGCAAAACGGGGTGTTGATGGCATCATAACAAATAAACCAGACATCTTGACAAAGAAATCAAAAGAGTAAGTAGTTTAATATTTTTGCGTATTATGATTATAAAACTATTAGTATCTTTGTCAAATGCCACGCTATTTTATTCAATTAGCATATAACGGTGCCAATTATAATGGTTGGCAAATTCAAGAAAACACTCCAAACACCATTCAAGAGGTATTGCAAAGTAAATTATCTCTTGTTTTTTCGGAAACTATAGATATTGTAGGATGCGGAAGGACTGACACTGGTGTTCATGCAAAAGATTACATGGCACACTTTGATTCAACAAAGCATAATCTACATTTACCTGAGAGTAATAGTGTTTATAAACTGAATAAAATTTTACCACAAGACATTGCCATCAAATCCATAAAGTTGGTAACAGATAATGCCAATGCACGTTTTGACGCCATAGAAAGAAGTTACGAGTATTATTTACATCAAAGTAAAAATCCATTTCTTAATGATCAATCTCTTTATGTATTTGGAACAATAGATTTTGATGAGATGAATAAGGCAGCTTCATATTTACTAACCGTTACAGATTTTACAAGTTTCAGTAAGGTAAATACACAAACATATACCAATAACTGTACAGTTAGTTACGCACAATGGCATTGTATTAATGAGTATGAGTACGTTTTTAAAATTACAGCTAATCGTTTTTTAAGAAATATGGTAAGAGCGATTGTAGGTACACTACTTGATGTTGGTAAACACAAAATTAGCTTTGATGAATTTAAAACAATTATTGAACAAAAAAATCGTTCGGAGGCTGGCATGTCAGTTCCAGCACATGCGCTTTATTTAACCAATATTTTATATCCTGAGCACTTATTTAATGACTGAATCCAAAAAGAATAATACAATAGATTTTAATTTACTAAAACGTATTTTATCTTATAGTAAACCCTATAAGTTATTATTCATTTTGGCGATTAGTCTTACACTCATATTGGCAACAACAGCTATTATAAGGCCTTTATTAATAAATAAGATGCTGAACTGTGTTGGAGTAACGGATATAAATGATAGCGATTATATTCCTGATATTGAAAAGATTGACTTTATCAATCAAATGGGATTTATTTTAATTGCCGTATTGATATTTGAATCTATTTTACAATTTTCAAATATTTATGTTACCAATTTATTAGGGCAAAACATTGTTAAAGATTTAAGAATGCAAGTTTATGCGCATATTTTAAAATTAAAGAACACTTATTTCGACAATACACCCGTCGGCATGTTAGTTACTAGAGCTATTTCAGATATTGAGAGTTTAAGTGATGTGTTTTCGCAAGGTTTTATTGTTATTTGTGGTGATTTACTCATGCTACTAGTGTTTATTTCAGTTATGCTTTTTAAAAATTGGGCTTTAGCATTAGTTACTTTTAGTACAATCCCTTTATTACTCATTGCTACTAACTTATTTAAAAATGGTATTAAAAAAACGTTTACTGATGTAAGAAATGCTGTGTCAGCACTGAATACGTTTACCAACGAACATCTTACCGGTATGAGAATTGTACAACTATTTAATCGCGAGAAGATAGAGTACGATAAATTTAAAGAAATAAACCAAAAACATAAATTAGCAAATATCCGTTCAATTTGGTATTACTCTATCTTTTTTCCAGTTGTTGATATTTTATCTGCAATTTCAATTGCCTTACTTATTTGGTTTGCTGGTATTAAATCAAAAACTTACCACATAAAATTGGGGGATCTTACCTTTTTTATTATGATGATTAATATGATGTTTCGCCCAATACGTATGTTAGCCGACCGATTAAATACATTGCAAATGGGCATTGTATCTTCTGAAAGAGTATTTAAAATTTTAGACACTACTGAAATTATTGAAGACAAAGGAACAAGCCAAATTAAGGACATAAATGGTCATATCGAATTTAAACATGTGTGGTTTGCATATAAAGACGAAAATTATGTTTTACGCAACATATCGTTTAAAGTTCATAAAGGAGAAACCATTGCTATTATTGGAGCCACAGGCGCTGGAAAGTCAAGTATCATAAACTTACTGAGTAGGTTTTATGAAATAAACAAAGGGCAAATTTTAATTGATGATAAAGACATAAAGTCTTATCCTTTACAATATCTTCGGAAATCAGTAGGTGTAGTTCTTCAAGATGTGTTTTTGTTTAACGATACCATTCTTAATAATATTACACTCCATAATCCAGCCATTAGTTACGAAGATGTTGTTACAGCAGCCAAAAAAATTGGCATACATGAATTTATTGAAGCATTACCGCAATCTTATCAATATCATGTAAAAGAACGTGGCACAATGTTATCTGCAGGACAGAGACAGTTAATTGCTTTTGTAAGGGCTTATGTTTATAATCCTCCTATTTTTATTCTAGACGAAGCCACTTCTTCAATTGATCCTGAAACTGAAAAATTAATTCAGAAAGCTTCTATTGAACTTGCTAAGAATAGAACATCGATTATAATTGCGCATCGTTTAACAACCATCAGCCATGTTAATAAAATTATGGTTATGGATAAAGGACAAATTATTGAATATGACGATGCCATTACTTTACGTCAAAAGGTAAATGGTATTTATAGTAAGATGCTAGAACTACAATAAGAACAATTATAAATTCTCTTTTACAAATTTCAACATCTTATTATATAAATGAGTACGAGTATAACCACCAAAAATGCCATGATTTTTATTAGGATAAATCATAAAATCAAATGGCTTGTTATTTCTAACCAATGCTTCGGCTAATTCCATAGAGTTTTGAAGATGCACATTATCATCAGAACTACCATGAATTAGCAAAAATTTCCCTTTAATGTTTTTTGTGAAATTAACTGGTGAGTTATCTTCATATCCGCTTTTATTATCTTGAGGCTTACGCAAAAAACGTTCGGTATAGATATTATCGTACCATTTCCAATTAGTAACAGGAGCAACAGCAATGGTAGATTTAAAATAATCAGCGCCTTTTGTAATTAATAAAGAGGCCATATAACCACCAAAACTCCAACCTTGGAAACCAATACGAGTTTTATCTACATAAGGTAATGTTCCCAAATATTTTGCAACATCTATTTGATCAAGTGTTTCTAATTTTCCTAACTGCAAGTAAGTACTATGTTTAAACTCTCTTCCTCTTCCTAAAGTTCCTCTACCATCAACACACACCACCATATAACCTTCTTGATTTAATAAGGAATGCCACCAAAAATCAAATGTTTCCCAAGCATTATTACACTCGTTGGAACCAGGCCCATTATATGCAAACATATAAACAGGATATTTTTTATTAGCATCAAAGTTTTGAGGTTTCATTATCCAGCCATTTAATTCTATGCCATCTGTATTTTTAAATGTAAAAAATTCCTTTTTAGATAAATTATAGTTTTTCATTTTATTTTTCAAATCAGCATTATCCTCCAATACTTTAATCAACTTTCCATCAGCACTATGCAATTCATAAACTGGAGGTGTATTTGCATTAGAATAAGTACTCACGTAAAACTTCATGCCATTACTAAATTCGGCATGAGTCGTTCCCTCTGAAGTTGATAGTCTTTTTTTAGAACTTCCATCCAATTTAACACTATAAACATCTCTATTAATTTGCCCATTTTCAGTTGAAGTGTAAAATAAAGTCCTCGATTTTTCATCATATCCGTTAAATTCAACTACATCCCAGTTGCCATTAGTAATTTGATTAATTAATTTTCCATTATTGTCATAATAGTATAAGTGATTAAAATTATCTTTTTCACTACTCCATATAAATCCTTTGTTGTTCGACAAAAACGTTAAATCATCGGTAATATCAATATAGGTTTTCGCTTCCTCAGTTAAAATAACTTTGGTAGTACCATCATTTGCATTAGCGTACATTAACTCTAACTTATTTTGTAAGCGGTTCATACGTTGTAACGATAAAATATTTTTATCAGTAGTCCATTTTATGCGAGGGATATAAATATCCGTTTCCGTTCCAATATCTACTTTTGTTGTTTTGGTTGTAGTAACATCATAAACAAATACAGATAAAATAGAGTTATCTTCGCCAGCCTTAGGATATTTAAATGTTATTTTATCAGGATATAGATTATTATTATAAGCATCAAAGGTGTACTCTTTTACCTGAGTTTCATCAAATCGTACAAAAGCCAATTTGCTCCCATCAGCATTCCATTCAAAATAATTCGCTTTACTAAATTCTTCTTCGTACACCCAATCAGCCCAACCATTCTTTATTTCATTCATTTTACCATCAGATGTAACTTGTATTTCATTGTTTGTAGTTAAATCTTTAATAAAAATATTATTAGCTCTTACAAAGGCAATTTTACTACTATTAGGTGAAAAAGTAGCAAACATTTGATTTCCATTACTTGAAACCGCTGTAGTTGTTTTGGATTTCATATCATACACATAATTTGCCTCTACAGATGAGCGACGATAAATAGCTTCGGCATCAATTGATAACAATAATTTCGACTCATCGGGACTAAAAGAATATCCACTAATATCAATTGTTTTATCTCCAACCTTTACATCAGCACCATTAACCAAAGTAGTAATCTTCTTCCCTGTTTTTAAATCGAATTTTACAAGGTTTTGAAAATTCCCATCAGTTTCTAAATCTGTATAGTGCATTCCATCTTTCATAACATTAAAACCGCCTGCAGCCTGAGGATAAAAAGCATATTTGCTCCATATATCCTCTACGGTTATAAGATTTTGGGCATTAATTCCAGATATAAAAAACAAAAAAGTAACAATAGTGGAAATAAACTGTTTCATAGTATTCAATTTTGGCTTGAATATACAACTATACTCCCTATAAAAAAACAGTATTTTACTCACAATTTTATAGAGTTAAATAAATATCTAAAAATATTAGATATATTTTTAGTAGATTAGCGTAATAAAACCCTTAATTACTTGAATTATGCAGATTTTTAAAACAATCATTATTGACGATGAAGAAAACAGCCGGAATAACACTAAAAACATGTTAGTTACCTATTGTCCGGAGATTGAGGTAATTGCTGAAGCTTCAACTGGCATGGAGGGTAAAAAATTAATTCAAGAATTAAAACCTCAAGTTGTATTTTGCGATATTAATATGCCTGGCATGACTGGATTAGAAATGATAGACGGATTAGTGTATCGTGATTTTTGTTTAATTTTCTTAACAGCCTATAGCGAACATGGCATTAATGCTGTAAAGGCAGGTGCTATTGATTATTTATTAAAACCTTTATTATTAAGTGAGTTACAAGGCGCTGTTAAAAAAGTAGTAAAACACTATGAACAAAAAGGTAATGCCGGTGCAACGTCTGCTAGTGATAAGAACCTAGTTTTAATCAATCATAGCAAAGGGTTTACATTAATTGATTATAAAGATATTATTTGGCTAGAAGCTTCAGATAACTATACTAACATTTATTTGAAGAACGCTAAAAAAATAATTGCCTCTAAAACCCTTAAAGAATTTGAAGCGATTTTACCTGCTAATGTATTTTTCAGGATTCATCGTTCCTCTTTAATTAATATTGATTATATTAAAGAATACTCTAATGCCGAAGGTGGTACAATTATTATGGCTGATGGCACATCTATTCAGGTATCAAAAGCACGTTCACAAGAATTTACTGAGTTTTTAAAAAACAGAGCGGTTGCGCCAAAATAAGTAAAGTTATATTATAGTTTCATTTACCTAAAAACTATACACTCGGCAACTCATTCATGGTGGTATTACGAGCAACTTTTAATTTTTATATCCTTGAAAGTTAATTTTTTGTATTTTTATATACTAAACGTATGTTGCTAAAACACACACATCTTTTAATTATTTTCACTTGTTTAATTGCATCTTTACAAAATGCACAAAATCGTAATTTTTCATTTCAACATTATGGCCCTGAAGATGGACTAAGTAATTCTAATATTTTTTCAATTAAACAAAATAAAACCCATATTATATACTTAGCAACCGAAAATGGAGTTTATCATTTTGATGGTTATAAATTTGAAAAGATAAAACCTAAAAACACCCTAAAATCTAATTTCATTAGAAATATTGATTTTAATGAAAACAACGACCTATTAATCATCAATCGTAGAGAAGGTGTTTATGAATATAATTCCAAAAGGAATGAAGCCACTTTAAATACTAATTTCAAATTTAAAAACTTAGTTGATGAATTA